>DATFVD010000444.1:0-3745 GCA_035260505.1 Terriglobales bacterium | reverse complement strand
CGCAGCGATCCATTTGTCGGAGAGCCAGCCGGACACGAGGGCGGAGACCGCCAAGACAAGGAAGGCCAGGCCGCTAACGATGGACATGCCTTGGACGGAGAAATGGCGCTCGCGAACGAGATAGAAGGGCAGCCAGGTAATAAAGAAATACCAGATGTAGTTGTAGGCGAAGAGGCCGGCGAAGGTGCCCCACGCGGAGCGCTGCCGGAGGATTTGAAGAATGGTCGCGCAGCCGGCGGGAGATTCGACGGTATCTTGAGCCGCTGATTCGCGCGAAAACTTGGTGCTGGCGCTAAGAGACTCAGGTGTTGGTTTCAACTCGTGGCTTCGTGCGGTTCGAATAAACTTAATCCAAGGCAATAGCCAGAGAGAGCTGGCGATGCCCAGTACCACGAAAAAGAGTCTCCAGCCGATGCGGGCCATGAGCATGCCGCCGAGGAGCGTGCCGAAGGCGGGGCCCAAGGCCTGTCCGGCCGAAATGAGCGAGTTGGCGCGGCCGCGCTGAAACTCGGAAAAACGGCGAGAAATGATTTTGCTGTAGGAGGGATAGGCGACCGACTCGCCTATGCCGAGGATGAGGCGCATAGCGAGCAAGAGCTTGAAACCGCGGACGAGGCCGGTGCCGAAGGTGGCAGCGGACCAAAAAAGAATCCCGAGCGCGAGGACCCAATTGACCGGGAAGCGGTCAACCAGCCAGCCGGAAACGATTTGAAAGACGGCGTAGGTCCAGAAGAAGGAAGCGAACAGGATTCCGAGTTGGTAGACCGATAGGCCGAGATCGTCTTTCAGCAGCGGGGCGGCGATGGCGAGATTTCCGCGGTCGATGTAGTTGATGAAGATGGAGAGGGCGAGGAGGAAGGCGAGGCGCGAAAGCTCGGGGGACAGCCGGGAAGCAGGCTGGGCAGAGGCCAAAACGTGTGAAGGCGCTATCACGCTTTCGCTCATCGGGTAGGTCATTGAACTTCGAGTACGAGAAGAGTGATGTCGTCATCCTGCGGCCGTCCGGCGTCGCTGCTCGACCAGCGGCGGAGTTCGAGCAGCAACAGCGCCAACGCCGCGACCCCAATGGACAACAGGATGAACCCGACGGCAACACCCGCAAGTTCCCAACGCAATTCCGATGGAGTCATTGGAATCGCGCCGAAAGCAAGGGCAGCTGGCAAAGGCATTTGCCCAAGGTTATACGTCGTTCCGCGAAGCAAGGCAAACGGGAAGCGCGGCTCAGCAGGGCGCAAGAAATAGTAGCGGGCAGGCTTCGTTACGGAACGTTTTGTCAGCGTGGCGTAAGGTCGCCGGGCCAACATGGCCGTGGAGCTTGTACCTGCCGCTGCCGCTCGTCTCAAAGGATCGGAACAAGCCGCCATGGGATTCGCCGAAGGGCGCGGCCTCCAGGTCGCCGGACATCACGGAGGCGTCGACGTGGCACCGGGCAGCAAGACTGGGCTTTGCACAGTTTTGGCATCGGGCGGATGAAAGTGTGCAAAGTTCCTCCGTCCGTCCGCCCGCCGCTAGGGTACCATCCGCTAACTTCAATCAAGTGAATGGTTAACAAGTGCCTGATTTCATTGGTATTGGTACATAACATGCGATGACTTCTACAATAAATCTTCGCTTGGGGGTCAAAATGAGACTGTCTAGTTATATCTCTAGGTTTCTCGCCGTTGCCTTGGTGCTCGTCTGCACGGAAAGCGCTGCCAAGGCCAACGGTGTCGACCCACAAATCCTGTTGGGCCCGACCGGCAGCACAATCTCCGTGAATCAGACCGATTGCGTCCCGAACAACATAGGGAGCTGCTTCCTAACGGTCGACGCGAACGGCAATGGCATCGCCGATGTTACCAACAACCTCGGGGCCTTCATCATTCAAGACACCGTGACGCTTATTTCTACGTTCATCCCGCCGCTTACTTGCGCGGTGGGCGAGAACGCTCCTGGCTGGAGTCCAGCGACGCCTTTAGCAGCCGCGAATTCCTGCGTTTTTAACGGCGGCTTTATCTCGCCTGGGTTCACGTACGGGTTAAGCTTCCTTGGCTTCGCTCCCAACAGTACCGTTGAGTTCGATCTGTTTGCTCAGACTGCGTCGATGGTCCCTGAGCCAGGCACGATGGTACTGCTCGGGATGGGCTTGGTGGCCTTGGCGATGAGCCGGAAGAGGCTGAACAGGCGCCAAGCACTCGGTTTAGTCTGACTTCTTTGACTTACTGAATTCTGCCACCAACTTCGCGAAGTCTGGACTGGACGAAAGACTACCGAGTTCAGGGTCGCTTTTTGCTTCCTCGACGGAATAACCCTTCTGGAGAGCTTCGCGTAAAACGTGCAAAGATTCTGCCTTCCGGTCAGCCAGACAATGGACGACCGCGTGAATGTACACCAGAGCGATATTCTGGGGCTCTATCGAACGCGCGTGCTCGATGAATTGTATCGCGTGGGTAGTATCGCCCTTCTTCGCGTAGTATAAGGCGAGGCTCCCCATTGCGCCCGCCGCGCGTGGGTTCACCTGCAAATCTTTGTAAATCAGTGCGATGGCTTTGTCATACGTGTCCATAGCCTCTTGCTTGCGTCCGGACCAGCGATACGAATCCGCGAGATTGCCCATAACCGTTCCGTCATTCGGATTCATCTCTGCGGCCTTTTCAAACATCGGTACAGACTCGGGGTACCGCTTCAAATAGAAGAAAGCGGTGCCGAGGTTGGAATAAGTCATGTAGTGAGGCTGGATCTGGAGCGCATTTTGGAAGAAAGGTATGCACTGTTCGTATTTGCCTTGCTGGAAGTAGACGGCGCCCACGTTCAAATAGCCGAAAGCATTATTGGGTTCGAGCTCGATCATCCGCCGGAAACCCACCAGTGCTTTGTCGTATTCTCCCAAACCGAAATAGGCCTGGCCAATGGAGTTGTAATTCACCCAGTAGTAGGGGTTTATATCAATCGCCTTCTGGTATGCCTGGAGCCCCAAGTCCTTTTGTCCGAGGGAAAGGTAGGCCTTGCCGAGGCCTCGATATCCATCGTCGGAGTTGGGCGCCAGCTGCAGCGCGCGTTTCAGCTCGGCGACAGCTTGGGCCCCTTTTCCCGACGCGGTGTAGACGTTGCCTAATGAAAAGTGAACTTCGGGCAAATTGTCGTTCAGCCGTTCGGCTTGCTGGGCGGCTGCGAGAGCCTTTTGCGACCAGAAACTGTCCTTCTTCTGGAAATACATGAGGAGGCTAGCGTCGGCGACTCCCGCATAGGCAAGCGCGAACGAAGGGTCCTTTTTAAGTGCTTGTTCATAATAGTCGACGGCGGCTTGGATGTTCTTCACGTCTTGCTGGCCGCGCGTTGCGCTGCGGCCTTTCAGGTACAGGTCGTAGGCCTCGAAATTCTCAGTGGGATGCGGTGTGGCCCGGGCGGACTCTTCGCTGGTGGGCTTGAGAGCCAAGGCTTCAACAACTCCGCCATAGATCTGATCTTCGAGGGTGAGCAAATCTTGCTGGACGCCGGAGAATTCCTGAGTCCACACGCGCCGGCCATCGGCAACATCATCCAGCGAAGCGACGATGCGCAGCTTGTCGCCGCTGCCCTGAATGGTCCCAGACACCACGAGGTTCACACCCAACTGTTGCGCGATCTCATTCAGCGATTTGCTGGGCCGGGTCTTTTGCACTTCGGAAACCGATGCGGTGTGCATATCGTGGAGCTGGAACAGCTTTGCGGACAGGGCTTCCACCAGGCCGTCGGCCACATAGCCAAGCGAACCCTGGTCACCCAA
>DATFVD010000443.1:0-3317 GCA_035260505.1 Terriglobales bacterium | reverse complement strand
AGCACGCAGTACGGAATTGTTCCCGTGACGGCGTCGGCGACCCTAACTGCAAACGGCACAATCGTTACGTCGAACCATATCGGGGGAACCCAACTCTACGACGCCATCGATCTTTGCAGCGATGGGAATTCGGCCAAATCGAATGTTATCTATGGCAGCAGCCAGGACGGCATCCACGTGGATGGCGAGTGTCCGCCATCTACCGGAATCAACAACACTGTAATGGGTAATACGATTAACGAAGCCTGCGCGGGGATTCTTCTGGGTACGGGCATACCCAACACGACCGCTCCAAATACTTTTTTCAACGTGACTAACACGACGCAGCCGGGTGACACCTGCACGCCCCTAGTCGCGCCGAGTGAGAAACATCAGTCACTGCGACCTTCAGCGTACAAAATGAAGAGCTGATGGAGAGTAGCGTAAAGCCGGAGCGCCGAGGTGCGGATAAGGCTTAATTCCGCACTTCGGTGTTCACAGGCCAACGTCAGAGATAGTGATGTGTTACTGATCCATTGAAGTTACCGAGGCTCTTACCGCCGGTCCCAATAATAGTCGCGGCGCTCCCGGTTCAAGTCGCGGTAGTCACGGTCCAAGTCGCGATATTCGCGCTGCAACTCTCTTCGCTCATGCCGTGCAGCCGCGTAATCACCGTAGTAGAGAGCGCGCCGCAGTTCCCAGCGGTCATGCGCAATCTTCGCCTCATCGCGACGGATGTCGCGCTCGCGCCGGTAGCTATCTTCGGCAAACATCGTTCCCGCACCCAATCCAATCAGCAAAAGAACTCCAGCTATGATGCGTTTCATACGCCATTCTCCTTTCAGTCCCCGGATCCAGCTGCCCGGAAACCGCGCCTACAGTATGCAAACCCGTCTTTCGTGCCTAAGTTGCGGTGTGCGAAGTCCCCAAAACCCTACGTTGACGCGGGCAACCATTTTTCTGAATTGTTCCCGTAAGAATGGCGAAGAGGGGCCTGTAGTTTGCAGCTTTGGTTTCCGGATGAACCCTGTGTTCTCGGTGAAAAAGAGCAGACATTTACCACAGCGAACACAGAGGATCACAGGGGAATTCAGCAGGGCGATTCTAGATGATTCGCCGTTTCTCTTTCGGCCGATTCTCGACTGGGACGACGAACTTCAATCCCGACCAGACTTCGGTAACCGCGCAGACTTTCACGTCGACCAAGCCAGCATGAAGCCCGCACTCGCGAATCACATTTTCCGTGAGGTCGGTAGCTACGCCGGAACTTTTCTTCGGCCACGAGATCCACAGCATACCCGCGGGTGCCAGCGCCTTGGCGGCGGGCGTCAATTCGCGTTCCAGTCCAGCGCGCGATTTGGCAAACAGGAAAATGAAGTCGAGGTCTGTGCTGGTCTGTCGGCCAAAACTGTGGATCCGGCATTTCGCGAGCGCGTCGCGAAGTTCGGTCTTCACGTCGTCTGGCACATGCAACAGGGCAGCGCGAAAGGAGTCCTTGATGCCCAGCTTCTTAGCTAGTGGCGTTCCGGAGTATCCAGGCATAGAGAAAGAGAAATTGATATTTTGCGGAGAGGTTCGAATTCCCGGTCACTGCTTTGGTGCGTAGTATCCCTTACGGGTACGCACCTTGAGACCTTTATCCTGCGCCATGATTGCAATCGTGCGGTACCGACCATCCGCGGCAAAATTCGCCGGTCTGTAGGCTACTGCGTATTGGCTCCGCAACTCCTCCTGAATGGAGAGAAACGCATCCGACACGTCGCGCATCTGGAAGGGAAAGAATGCGCGGCCGCCGGTCGCGTCGGCGATGCGTTCCAGTACCTTGTCGCCCTTGCCCTTCATGCCGCTGATGTTCGTGCTGATGGTGTAGACGATCACGTCCGCGCGCTGCGCCATTTCGATGGCTTCTTCACGGGTTACGTGGCTCAGATTATCTTCGCCGTCGCTGAGCAGAATAATGGCACGGCGCACCGAGCCCGTCTGTTCCTGCTTCAATAGCTTGTCGCGGCACGCAAAGTAGAGTGCGTCATACATCGCGGTGCCGCCGCCCGCCCGCAACATTCGCACGCCGGCCGAGAGACCCTCCGTGTTGTCGGTGAAATCCTGCGTAACTTCGGGAGTGGCGTCGAAACCGATCACGAATGCCTTGTCATAGCGCGGACGAATGATGGCATTCAGAAACTCGATTGCTGCTTCCTGCTCAAACTTGAAGCGGTCGCGCACTGAGTTGCTCGCATCAACCAGCAGCCCCACCTGCAAAGGCAGATCGGTTTCGCTACGGAAGCTGCGCAGTTCAGCGGGTTGTTGATCGTCGATGACTCTGAAATCGCCTCGCTTCAGGTCCTTTATGTAGCGGCCGTGCCGGTCGGTAACGGTGAACACAACGCGAACTTCGTTGACGACATGGACGATGGTGGCGACGGATTCGTCGGAGTCAGGCTTTGCTGGATTTCCAGGCTGTGCAGGTGCCTGGCCCGCTGGCGTCGCGGGATTTGGAGGGGCCGCCGCCGGAGCCTGCGTCTTGCTGTCAGATGGAGCGTCCGTTTTCGCGGGCGAATTCTGCGCCGGCGGAGTAGGAGCAGGCGGTGCCGTCTGGCCGATGAGGGAGCCGGCCAGTATAGGAAAAGCAACCAGAAGCAGAAAATTACGCGATTTCATCAGGGCAGTCTGATCAGAATTGATTTCATCATTATAGCCCCCGCACCCGTGCGGGAACCGAGAGAGAAATACGCGACTCTCCGACCAACAGAGGCAGCGCTTGCTGAGGAGATGCGGCAAGCCGCGTCTCTACAGAGGGGTCTTTCTGGACTTACTTGGGAGCGTTTTCCAGGCTAGCCAGCAAATTGTCCAGTTCCTCCGGCAACGGGCGGGAGAACTTGAGCAACTCTTTGGTCCGGGGATGCGTTAACTCCAGCACTGCCGAGTGCAGAAAATTCCGATCCAGCGCGAGCGTCGCGGGCATGCCCGCCGCCCGGCGTTTGTTCGACTGGGAACGCAATTCGCCAGGCGCTCCATAGAGTGCATCGCCCACTACTGGATGTCCCACCGAGGACATATGGACGCGAATCTGGTGCGTGCGTCCCGTCTCGATCTTCAGTTCGACAAGTGCAAACTTCCCGTAAGGCGAATCGATCTTTCGCTGCACCGCGTAATGCGTCACCGCCTCGCGGCCACCGAAGCCCCGCGTCGTCATCCGCGTGCGCCGCTGCGAGTGGCGGCTGATCGCGCTTTGAATCGTGCCGCGATCCTTTGTCGGCCACCCGTGGACCAGCGCGATATAGGTCTTGCGCACCTCGCGCCCGCTGAACTGCTTCGCCAGCCGGCGGTGCGATTCGTCG
>DATFVD010000442.1:0-3096 GCA_035260505.1 Terriglobales bacterium | reverse complement strand
GATCCTGATCGCGTTGACCTTCGGCGTGTTGTTGATCATCCCCATCGGCGGCGCGGACATGCCGACCGTTATTTCGTTGTTGAACGGTTATGCCGGTCTGTCGGCGGCAGCCATGGGCTTCGTCCTCAACAGCAAACTGCTTATCATCGCTGGTGCGCTTGACGGATCCTCGGGCCTCATCCTCTCCATCATCATGTCGAAGGCCATGAACCGCTCTTTCACCAACGTTTTGTTTGGGGCCTTTGGTCAGGTACAAGCTGCGGCCGCCGTGGGAGAAGAAGCCCGGCCCGTTCGCAGCGCGACCCCGGAAGAAGCAGCGGCCATCTTGTCTGCAGCGAACCGGGTCATCGTGGTTCCCGGATACGGCATGGCAGTGGCTCAGGCCCAGCACAAAGTGCGTGAACTTTACGATGCCCTGAACAAGCGCGGCGTAGACGTGCGCTTCGCCATTCACCCCGTTGCCGGCCGCATGCCCGGCCACATGAATGTGTTGCTGGCCGAAGCGGATATTCCCTATGATCGCCTGGTTGAGATGGATGAGATCAACGGCGACTTCCCGCAGACCGATGTCGCGCTGGTGATTGGCGCGAATGACGTAACCAATCCTGCCGCCCGCTCCGATGCTTCCAGCCCCATCTACGGCATGCCCATTCTCGACGTCGACAAAGCCCACACTGTGATGGTCATCAAGCGCAGCATGAATCCTGGCTTCGCCGGCATTGATAACCCGCTTTACTATCTCGATAACACTCTGATGCTATTCGGAGATGCCAAGGCATTTGCCGGCAGCATCGTGCGCGAGCTCACCGGAGGACATGGCTAGGCGGATAAGTCGTTCTGGGTTTCCGCAGGGTCGAAGCGACCGAAGCAAGATTGGGCCAAAAAACAGACAGGATGAAGGATAGCGTTAGAAAAGGTTGCTTGGTAGAAATCCGGCGGGCTTCAATCTCGCGGGGGAAATCGCGGAGTCTGCAGCCCGCCCGACGTTTAGGCTGCTTTTTTGACCTGTCTGATCTTCGCCCAACGTGCTTTTTGCGCCAAAGAAATTCTTCGACGCCCTGCCGCGGAGAGAACTCGCTTAGCGCGATGTGTCGCTCCCGCAGTCGATCCCGGGCCTCGAGTAAGCTTTTCGAGAACCGAAATCGCTTCCCCAAGTTTTTGGACCTGGTTCTGTGCATCCCGGCGTTCCTCGCGGAGCCGGACTATTGCCTTAGCAATGTTTGTCATCAAATACCCCCTCGGGTAACTTTCGTCGGCAATTGTATTACTAAGTCGCAGGTTTTGGCAGAAATTATTGCTTGCAGAAATCGAGAATTACATGGAACCCGCATTACACGAAAATGATGACATGAGGCGGACACCAGAAGGATGGATAACACGAGGTTGGTGACCCGGGGACAGCTATTCCCGCACCCAAAGGGCCGCCCACAGCCTCATCCGAGAGGTGGTAGTAGTCCCGATGACCCGAAGAGGAAGAATGCGCCAACCGCCAGGCTATAGATCGCGGTTAGCGCGGTGACTACAAACTGAAAGCCGGGCAGCCGCGAACTGAAGCCGAAGAGTCCCACCGCCGACGCCGTCATCACCGTATTCATCACCAGCAGTCCCGCGATAAACATCGTCAAGCCGACAAAGCCCTTGCTGATTCCGCCAAGATTGGCTGTCAGCAAGAAGATCATCAGTTGGCTGGGCGTCTCCGCGCCGAGCCCATGCACAACCCCAATCATGAGCACGGACTTCGAACTGTAATTCCAGGTCTTGTCCGCGGGACGCGGAAGATCGTGATCGTGCCAATAGCTTTTCACCTTCCAATGAGCCCAGCGTAGTGCCCCGGCCATAACATGAAACCGGCTGCGAGGCGCTGGATTTCCATTGAAAAGTGATCCCAGAACATAGACCCCGAGGATCAGTAAGGTCAGTCCCACCAGTCGCTCGGCGATCCGATCGATGCCATGAGGCAGCGAGAGCTGAAATATGATGACAGCGCTTCCCAGCGCGGCAACCATCGCTGCGTGTCCCAACGCGTAGAGCAAACCAAGCCGCATACCGCGCCAGCGACTGGTTTGCACACTGGTAATGTCGGAGATGGCCGCAATATGGTCGTAGTCGAACCCGTGACGGAAACCAAGGATCGCCGCCGATAGTAGCGCAAGTTGAAGGCTGTTCGCTGTGACGGTCATGGGAGATTCCTAATTGTTCCATACGTCACCGGGAATCTGAAACCGTCGGCCTCGGACGGCGAACGCCGTCTGATTGGCCGGGCTACCGCATCAGATCGGAAAGGCAACGTGCCGCGGCGTCAAGTCATCTAAAATCAACTGTTCCTGTGGGTCAAAAAGCGGCTACAATTAGGCGCAATCCATTCCCATCGGAGGTAGCTGTGAAGCCAACGCATCCTTATTATTTTGCAGTTGCAGTGTGGTGTGTGGTGTTTTTCGCTATCGTGCCGAGTATGTCCGCTCAGGAAGCCACGGCTTCCAGCCACATCGGAGCTCCGCAAGACTGGTCGCAGAACCATATCGTATTCAGCCGCGATACGCTCGCCCTGCATCCGAACCTAATGGACCGGGAACCGCGTGTTCTGCATCAGGCGATGCAGCGTTGGCAACCTCCGAATCCGGGTGTCTTCCACGCTACCGATCCCATGCCCACCGTCGCGGCTAAGTCTGGTCTCCACCGCGATTGGAACGTTTCTCTTTTGGGAGGCCGCCTTTCTCAATTTAGGTTTCCGGCGAAATTTTCTTTCGATCCTGCCGCTCCGCCCGACTGTACCAATGACTACGTAGTATTCGGACTGAACACGGCATCCACCGGCACCCAAGCCAACCTGGTCGCCTTCAATAATCTTTATTCAGGCACCCTCCCTGGGGGGATATGTGGCGCAGCGCCAATTGTACTGTTTGCCTATGACACCACCACTGTCACTGGAGGCAAGATCATAACTTCCCCGATTCTTTCCTTGGATGGAAAGAAGATCGGCTTCGTCGAGAGCGTTCCTGCCAACGCCGGGCTCGGTATCACTGCCACTGCCATTTTCCATGTCCTGACTTGGACCGCAGGTCAGGGAGCGATCGGCGCCGCCGCACTGCCCACCGC
>DATFVD010000441.1:0-3343 GCA_035260505.1 Terriglobales bacterium | reverse complement strand
GTCGCTAGCCTTGATCGGAAACGCCTCGGGCAAGCAGTCCTCTGCAAGGCAAGAAATACATCCGAGGCGTTTTCGATAAGGAGACTAGGAGGAAGCCGCTGGCGTTTGCGGCGGACGCGTTGAGTTATGGGATTTGAATGGCAGTTTGGTACCCAGTCGATAGCTGGAAGACCACCGACGAACGGAAACGGCGGCGCGGAGAACATCGACGGCGCCGCAAGTGCCTGCAATAGTGCGCATGGAAAGTCGCGTGAGAGCGCGTCGACAGGGAGCGACCACACGGATGGATCGGCGTGCGGGAGCACGTCTGCAAGGCGCGACTGAAGAAAGGGCTACGAAGAATCGAAGTAAGCGCATGTTGATAATTCTGCAGCTGTAAATCTCTGAATCACGATCATGGCCGCGCCGCAACGCGGGCAGTGCCAGAGGGTAGAACTCTCGGAGGAAATTTGGTACGTTCCGGTTTCTGCGGGCGCAGAGGAGCTGGAGGCCAGCAGTTGCCGGCACAGTTCTAGACTAGAAGCGCGCGAGCGATTCACGAGAAACCCGAAGTGACGGATGCGCACGAACCCTTTGGGGAGCACGTGCAGAAAGAAGCGTCGTAAGAACTCCGTGGCGACAAGGGCCATCTGGCCTTGCTTTCCACCGTGGGCGTAATTCTTCCAGCGGAAAGTGACGCGCTCTTGTTCGAAGGCCAGCAAGCGATGGTTTGAAATGGCCACGCGATGGGTGTAACGCCCCAGATAGCGCAACACCTGCAGAGGGCCACCAAAGGCGGGCTTGGCATAGACCACCCAATCGTGGCGGTGCAGACGGCGAATCAATTTCGAGAACTGCGTGGAGTCGGCGAGAGCCGTAGCTGGGCCGGCGCAGCGTAGTTTCTTACTGCGGTAAAGATGTTTGAGGCCAGCCAGAAATTTTCCACGAAAGACGCGGCTGAGGATCTTCACGGGCAAGAAAAAAGGATACCGAGGGCAAATCCAACGACGGTGGTCTGACGATATCCCGCCCGTAGGGATGGCGCAGTGAATGTGGGGATGCAGCAACAGGTTTTGCCCCCAGGTGTGCAGAATGCTGATCACGCCGATCTTTGCTCCCAAGTGTTTGGGATCAGCCGCGATCTCCAGCAAAGTTTGCGCGCTGGCAGTGAACAGCAGGTCGTAGAACAAACGCGCGTTGTCCAAGGCCAGCACATTGAGTTCATGGGGCACAGTGAACACCACATGGAAGTAGCTGGTGGCCAGGAGATCTCGCTCGCGGGCCGCCAGCCAACGCTGGCGCGCTTGGGTCTGGCACTTGGGACAGTGCCGATTTCTGCACGAGTTGTAAGAAATGGCCTGATGTCCGCAGCGCAGGCACGCATCCCGGTGGCCACCCAGTGCTGCGGTGCGGCAGCGCTGAATGGCACGAAACGCTTTGAGTTGCTGGAAGTCAAAGCTAGATCGATACCGGTCCAGGAAGCGATCGCCCTGAGCGCGTAGGATGTCGGCCACCTCCAGGGTGGGCCGAGTCATCCTTAGTTCTTGCGCTTAAAGGTGCGGCTGATGTTCTGGACACTGGACAAAGAGAGGCTGTCCAGCGGATTCGTGACCGCCTGCAAGTGTCGATGTGACAGATGCAAATACTGAGCGGTAGTCTCCAGGTCGCCATGACCGAGCAGGACCTGGATGGTGCGCAGGTCAGTGCCAGCTTCCAGTAAGTGTGTCGCCCAACTGTGACGCAGAGTGTGCGGGGTGACGCGTTTGCTCAGCCCCGCATGGCGAGCCGCTTCCTGGCAGGCGAGCCACACGCTTTTGTCCGAGATGGATTGTTCCGGTCCGCGCCGAGGATCGCGACTGGGGAACAAGTAGGTCTTGGGCTTGCGCCAGCGCCAGTATTCCCGCAGCGTTTCTAACAATGCGGGACTTAGAGGCAAATCGCGATCTTTGCCGCCCTTGCCGGCCACCACGCGGATGATCATCCGCTGGCTATCGATATCGCTCACTTTGAGGTGAGCGAGTTCTGCGCGTCGCATGCCGGTGCCGTAGAGAGTGATCAATAGTGTCCGCCGAAATAGTGTCCCCGCCGCATTGATCAACTGCGAGACTTCCTTCGGGCTCAGCACCGTCGGCAGCCGACGCCGGTCCTTGGGATAGGGCAAGAACTCACGGAACTGATGCCGCTTAAGCGTCTTGACGAAAAAGAATCGCAACGCCGCTACACAATTCACCGCGGTGCCGGGTGTCAGCTTGCGCTCTTTGAGTAGATAGGCTTGATAGCTTCGAAGTTCGTTCGGTCCTAGCTTGTCGGGAGACTTGCCGAAATGCTTGGCAAAGTCGCTTACAACCTTCAGGTACTTGCGAGTAGTGATCTCAGAGTAGTTGCGTCGCTGCAGTTCCTCCAGCATCATCTTGCGTAAACGGGTCACGGGAGTCTCCTTTCTCCGTGACCAACACTACGTCAGCTCCCCAACTTTTCCGCTCGCCTCACGCGTAGCGTCCGCCGCGCCAGCGGCTTAGTCCTGGTCGGCAACCCTTCCGCAATCTCAAGGATTCGGCTCGATACCGATATGGTCATTGACCGCTGATCGAATCCGCTGTTTGCACCCAAGGTAGCGTTCGGTCGTTTGAACTGAGACATGCCCCAAGAGGAATTGGATCTGCTCCAACTCGCCTCCCGAAGCATGGCAGAGCCGAGCACAGGTCCGTCGCAGATCGTGTGGCGCCAACTTCGCCACGCCGATGCGCTTGGCGGATTCCTTCACAATGTGCCAAACCGCCTTCACCGTCATGCCATCTCCCCATGTCCTTCCAACTTTGTTGACTCGGCGGAACAGTTTTCCTCGATCAATTCCAGCTGCGGCGAGCCAATCGTCGAGTTCGGTTCTCACCCAATCAGGAACTGGAACTGTTCGAACGTGGCCTCCCTTGCCGACCAGATCAACAATGGCCCAATGCTCTTCGCGTTGCTGGAGGTGATCCAATCTCAACGCCACGGCTTCATGCCGTCTCAAGCCGCACGGTGCCCGCGATCACTGAAACGGCGTTGAGCGGTGTTCCGAGCGGATTGTCGGCAAACAGGAAGCTACTGAGCTGTGGCGGCAATAGTGAATGCAAATTGGGATTTGCCCGAGTCGTCAAGCGCTACTTCACTGGTCTTAGTATCGGCGCCTGGGGCACCGTCCAGATCACGTCGCCTTTGTCATCGAAGAACTGCAGCGCGGGCTGGCCTGGAACCGGCAGCGACCGCAGCATCAGTTTTATACAGTCCACGTCCTTAACGGTGCGAAGAGGCCGCGTGCGTAGTCTGTTCCGGTTCGAAATAGGTCCCTCGTTCAAGGTCGGCAATAAGCCCCGGTTGCTTC
>DATFVD010000440.1:0-7334 GCA_035260505.1 Terriglobales bacterium | reverse complement strand
GTCGCCGTCTATCAGAACGTCGATTACTTCGTCACTTCGGCGATGAACACGCCAAAGGGTTCCAGCGTCACTTCGGTGCCTTTTGCGGATGATTGCGGCGTCGCCACCAGACTCTTCAGGTTGGCCGAGGCGAAGCCCTTGTCGGCAAGGTTGAAGGTTGTCTTCTGGGGTGAGGCCGACATGTTCAGTGCCACCAACACGCCCTTCCCTTTGTAGCTGCGGAGATACGACATGACATTGGCGTCGTCTTCATTCAACGCAGTGTAGCTTCCTTCGAGCAGCGCCTCATTGGTGTGACGCAGCGCCAGGACCTTCTTGTACATGTTCAACACTGAATCGGGATCCTTCGATTCGGTGGCTACATTATGAGTTTTGTAGCTGGGTGGAACGGGCAGCCAGGGATCCTTCTTGCTGAATCCCGCGTTCGTGTCGGTGTTCCACTGCATGGGGGTTCGTTCGCCGTCGCGGCCGATCTCCTTCGGCCATCCGGTGCGTCCGATTGGATCCTTTACGTCTTCCTTGCGGGTGGGGTCGTTGTTTTCCATTCCGATTTCTTCGCCGTAATACATGACCGGAGTTCCACGAAGAGTCAGGTAGAAGGCACCCATCAACTTCGCGATGGCGTCATTATTCTTGCCGTCACCGTAGCGGTTGTAAGAGCGGATCTTGTCGTGATTGCTGATCACGAACACCGGCCATCCGCCTGCCGAATCGACTTGCGCAATCTGGCGGCGAAACTCGGGCGGAGAAAGCTTGTCGACCGTGGTAAACATGAAATCCATCGGCATTTGTAACTCGTTGTCGTGGGAGCCGTAGTACTCCTTGAGCTCATCGATGTTCGACGTCCAGGTTTCGCCGATGAGCACGGCATCGGATTCGTCGGCCACTTTGCGCAGCTTCTGCAAGACGTCATGCACCTCCGGGAGCTTGGTGTTGTACTTGTTCTCCGTATTCGGATCGCCCTGCTTGTTTGTGCCGGGCAGGACTGGGTTGTCGGACAGTTTCGGATCTTCAAAAAGAGTGTCGACCGCATCAAGGCGGAAGCCGGAGACGCCGCGTTTGTACCACCACCGCGTGGTGTCGAGCATGGTTTTCTCAAGCGCCGGATTGCGCCAGTTCAGATCAGGCTGCTCGGCGTAGAAGTAGTGATAGTAGTACTGCTTGGTGGCGGGATCGAATTTCCATGCAGACCCACCGAAAAGCGAAATCCAGTTGTTGGGCGGCTGTCCCGGTCCCTTGCCGTCGCGCCAGATGTACCAGTCGCGATGGGACGCCGTCCGCGACGATTTCGAATCGATAAACCATGGGTGCTTGTCGGAGCTGTGATTTACAACAAAGTCGAGGATGATTCGCACGCCTTGCTGCTTCCCCTCCGCGACCATTCGGTCGAAGTCAGTGAGCGTTCCATACATAGGATCAATGTTCTCGTAGTCGGAGACGTCATAACCGAAATCTACCTGCGGCGAGGGAAAGCACGGGCTGATCCAGATTGCGTCCACTCCCAGGTCGTGCAGGTAGGACATCTTCGAAGTGATCCCTTTAAGGTCGCCAATTCCGTCGTTGTTGCTGTCGGCGTAGCTCCGAGGATAGATCTCGTAGAAGACAGCGTTCTGCCACCACTTGTGGCCTTCGGCGTCGCCCGATTTCGTTTGCGCGTTGGTTTGCGAGACAGCGGAAATTACACAAGCGAAGATAATCAGGAACGCGAGAATCGAAAAGAATCGCTTTGACATGGGATTTTCTCCTCCGAAAGACTAACAAACTCCTGAAGATTGAGTCTTCACCTCGGCCGCCCAAAATTCAGGACGACATCCTGGTGGACATACGATTCTGCATCCGCAGATGGAAAGTCGACTACCAATTTTGCTAAATCCTGAACCGCGGCCAGTTTCGCTCCTTTGACGGATGCCACCTGCGACGGATTCCAGACGGATAACTCATATGTTTTGCCGGCCAGTCCGGACAGGGACAAGGTCAACTGTGTGCGGGCGGGATTCCAGGTTTCCGAAAGGACGCGCAAGCCCTGGCTGGCGCCGCCGAGCGAGGGCAAGACGTTCGAGAGGCTGACGCCGAAATCATTCTTCAGGCGAATGCTCACCGTGCTGGTTGTCTGGGTCAGCGGGAATTTTATGGCGACGTGCTGATCGCTGGCACCGGCGGCAACATGGAACAGCAGACTGCGGCCGTTCAGTTCGACAGAGGCCACGTCGGTTCGCGGGCTGAATGCTGGGTTGAAGTCGAATGTGCAATCGGGGCCGGTGCGCTTTACTTCTAGCGTCAAGAGTCCCGGCGCTCTTTGGTAGCTCAGCGCTACCGTGGTCGTGCCGACGCGCAGGTTGTCCAGCGAGAACGATCTCCAATCCGCGGGAATATGCGGAGCGAACGTAAGCGTATGGCTGTGAACATCGCTCCCGAGGCCGAGCATCCCGCGCAGAATTGGGCTGACGACCATGGCCGCCGACCATATCTGGTGAGGAGAACTAGTCGAGAGGGGCTGGTAATAATCGCCGGAGAGCACCTCGGTGACGTGACCGAGCGATCCATCAAGCGCGAGCAGGGCGTTGGACCGGAGATTGGCGTAGGCGGGGAGCGACTGGTGGTAGCGGTACTCGCCAACCGAGGCCCATCCGGTGAAGAGCGGCCAGACGGAGCCGAAGTGGTATCCGCTGCCGTTGTAGATAGAGGAGCGATTCGAAATAATTCGTGTGCCCCAGTCGGTTTGGAGGTCGGCATCAGCGAGTTGGTGAATAGTGGCCTGGGACTTGTCTTCGTCGGTGAGTCCAAACCACATGGGGACAGTGGTCAGAACCGTGAGTTCGTCCACGCGACGATTTTGCTGGTCGAGGGCGAAGGCAAACGCTTTTTTCTCCGGAGACCAAAAAGTCTGATTGAACGCGGACTTCTGCCGATTGAAAGCATCTTGCAGATCTTTGCTGACGTCGTCCTTGCCAGTGAGTCTTGCGAGGCTGGCGAGTGCGCGCAGAGCTTCGAGGCCGAGGCCACTCTGGTAAAATTCCGTCTTTACGGGAAGTAGCGGGCCGCCTTCGACCCATCCGTGGCCGAATCCGAAGTTCTGCGGAAAGTTCTGTGCGTCGTAGGTGGAACGCATGAACTGATACGCCTTCCACAGGCTGTCCCATTTCTGGCGCGCAAAGTCGAGGTCGCCGCTCCGAGAGACATAATCATTCGTCACAATGATGTAGAGCGGTGTGGCATCGGCGGAGACGTAGCCATACGGATAGTCCTTGAACCAATCCACAAAACTTGCGCCTTGAGAGATCTCGTGCGGGATCTTGCCGTCATCGCGCTGGAACTTAGCGATGAACTCGAGGGCGGTGCGAGTGGTCGCGAAGTCGCCGATGGAGTTGAGCGCGAAAGATGTCCAGAAGGAATCGCGGCCAAAGAACCAGGCATAGCCGGGACGCTGGCTAGTGCCCGAGGTTCGGTATCCTGCGACCAGGCCGGTGCCCAGGTCGGGATTGGTGACCAATCCTTGTATTGTGCTGATGCGCGACCAATCGTAAGCCTGCTGGAGCTGCGGGTCCGGAAGAGTGAGGTTCAGCGTGCGGTTGAGGTAGTCGCGGTAGTACCGGGCGGAATCTCGCAGCAGGTCGGGATAGGAAGTCGCCAGGCGCTGATAGTTGGCCTGCGCGTCGGCGAGTCGCTGGGTGGAGGCGGCTAGAACAATAACCTTGCTTGCTCTTCCCTTGCTGGTCACGCCGAGACGCATAGAATTTTCGTTATCCGAAGAGTAGTTCGTTTGATATGCGAGTCGTGCGCTGGAACCGGAGGGCGAACCGGCCATGGCGAAGAACTTTTTGCGCTCTTCGCCAAACACAAACGCGTGTTGCGATTCGTCCCAGTTGAGAAATGTCCCTCCGAGGGCTGCGGGCCACTCGAGTTGAAAGTCGCCGACGAAGCCAGCCTCGATCTCCAGCGGCTGTTCGGTCTCGACGTCGAGCAGAATGACGGCGCCAGGCTCGTGTACTGGAACGAAGAATGTTTCGCGCACGGAGAAATTGTCGCCGGCATAGACGATCGTCGCCGATTCCGGGTGGACGACCAGGGTGCGAGCCAAGCTCTCAGCGGGAACAGCGCGGCCATCGACATGAAAAGTCAGGTGGAAGCCGCGAAAGATCTTCAGCGGATAGACCCAGGCTTCCATTTCTCCACTTTCGTTGCCGAACAGCCCGGCGCGCATTCCGACGACCGGAAGAAATTCCCAGGAGCGGACGGGGCGGGAGAGTTCGAGAGATGGCGGCGACGGCTCGGCGGCAACTGCCGGAGGCGACATAAGAAAGGACAGCATAACGACGCAAGCAAAGAAAAAAGGATGTGCAGGAGGAGAGAGAGCGCTTCTCATTCTTTCAACGTTGCGTAAATGCGATGAGGCCTTCATTTTAAACGGCAGTCTTTTGAACGGCAGTCTAGTGACGCCAGCTTGCAAAGTGTTCAGCCACAAACTATAAGAATTTAGGGGCACAGTCCAGCACGAGCTGATTCCCGGGTATTCCCTCTTGCCTTTTTCACGCCGCGAACTCCTGAAGTCCCTGAGCCGGTCAACCCTCGTTCTGTCGCTCGAAAACGTTCTCGGGCTGGCGCGTCCGCTGTGGGCGCAATCCGCGCCAGGAGCGCCACGGCCAATTGAACCACTGAAACCGGGCACTCCGCTCGGAGTGAGTTTCGTGGACGTCGGGCGCGTCGCGGGGTTGAATGCCAAGACGATCTACGGTGGCGAGCACAAGAACAAGTATCTACTGGAGACGACCGGCTGTGGCGTCGCGTTTTACGATTACGACAACGACGGCTGGCTCGACATTTTCCTCGTGAACGGGACCCGGCTCGAGGGATTCCCGGCCAGGCAGGAACCGGTCTCACACCTCTTCAAGAACAATCGCGACGGCACCTTTACCGATGTCACTCTGAAGGCGGGACTGGCGCGCTCTGGGTGGGGCCAGGGCGTTTGCGTTGGCGATTACGATAACGACGGATGGGACGATTTGTTCGTTACCTACTTTGGGAAGAATGTGCTTTATCACAATAACGGCGACGGCACTTTTACCGATATCAGCGAGAAGGCGGGGGTCGCGGGCAAAGGCAATCGCTGGAACACCGGTTGCGCCTTCGTGGACTATGACCGAGACGGGCGGCTTGATCTGTTCGTCGCAAATTACATTGACATGGATCTGAAGACCGCGCCGGTGCCGGAGTCGGGACCGTGCCTCTACAAAGGCGTGATGGTGGCATGCGGGCCGCCGGGATTGAATGGCGGGAAGAACATTCTGTATCACAACAATGGCGACGGCACGTTCACGGATGTTTCGGAGAGCGCTGGGATTTTAAAAGCGAATGGGACTTACGGGCTGGGCGTGCTTACCGCCGATCTCGACAATGACGGATGGCCCGACATCTATGTGGCCAATGATTCCACCGCGAGTGCCCTTTATCAGAATAAGAAGAACGGAAAGTTCGTGGACATCGCGCTGGAAGCGGGCTGCGCGTTGAGTCCGGATGGCAAGCCGCAGGCGGGGATGGGGATTTCAGCTGCCGATTACGATCTGGACGGAAACCTCGACCTGGTGAAAACCAACTTCGCGGGAGACACGCCTTCCCTCTATCACAATCTTGGCGAAGCCACTTTTGAAGACACAACATTCACGGCGGGCCTGGGCGCGCACACGCAGTTCCTGGGCTGGGGCTGCGGGTTTTTCGATTTCGACAATGACGGCTGGCCCGACATTCTGATCTGCAACGGCCACGTGTATCCGGAAGTTGAACAACTTAAGACCGAAGCGGGATACTCGCAGCGCAAACTGCTTTACCGCAACCTGCGTAACGGCCGGTTTGAAGATGTTTCGCTGCAAGCGGGACCTGGAATTTCTGAGCCGATCGCGGCGCGTGGCTGCGCTTTCGGAGACTTCGATAATGACGGCGATGTCGATATGGTGGTGAACCCGGTCAACGACTATCCGCAACTGGTGCGCTGTGATTCGCAGACGGGAAACAACTGGATCAAAGTGCGGACGATCGGGACGAAATCGAACCGCAGCGGGATTGGGGCGCGGCTAAAGTGCGTGACGCATGCGCCCGATGAAGCGAGGCCGCATCAGCAGATCGATGAAGTCCGCAGCGGAGGAGGCTATTTTTCGCAGAGCGACTTGCGCGTTCACTTCGGCCTGGGGAGAGCGGTGAAAGTGGACCTGCTTGAGATTCGCTGGCCGAGCGGGCAGGTGGATACACTCAAGGACGTCAAGCCGAATCAGGTGATTTACGTCAAAGAGGGCGAAGGGATTGTGCGGACTATGCAGTTTCCGCCGACGAAATGAAGGTCACGATGTTCCATCTCCGCGTCGACTAAAGTCAAAATCTTAACCGCGGGGATCACAGAGGACACAGAGGAAAACCACAGAGGAAGTCTATGGTTTTTTCGCCTGCGATGCGACCGAAGTACCCGATCCTTCTTTCAGCGTTTGGATACAGTCGACTGGCAAGTCATCGAAATGCTCCTGCAATCCGCTCGGCCAGCGGATCTGCACGGAATTCACCTTGGGTCCCGAACCGAGGCCGAAGTGGACGCGCATGTCACTGCTGGAGTTATAACTTGATCCGCTGCGAACCTCGTCCACCAGTGTGCGCGCGCCGGCTGCGACCGAGATGCGTGCGCCGATGCCGTCGCGGTTCGACTTCGTTCCCACTGCGCGAATGGCAATCCAGTGGTTGGAGTTGCGGACCTGATTGACCAGAAGACTCGGTAGAGCATTCAGGTTGGTGATCACCGCCGAAATCCGGCCGTCGTTCCACAGATCGCCGATTGCAAGACCGCGTGACGATGCCCGAGCGTTGATGCCCGGACCCGCGCCGGCGGAGATGTCGGCGAACGTGCCTTTACCTAGATTGTGATAGAGGATGCGCGGCTCTTCGTAGTTGCTCCCCAGATTGTTCTTGTCCACTTCCGGGTAGACGTGTCCATTCACGAGCAGAAGATCGGGCCAGCCGTCGTTGTCGACATCGAGAAACATCGTTCCCCACCCAAGATATTTCGTATACAGCCCGAGTCCTGCGGCCGTGGTCACGTCGTCGAAAGTACCGTCGCCGTTATTTCTGTACAGCGTGGAAGTATCGTCGGAGAAATTTGTCTTGAAAATGTCGAGGCGACCGTCGCCGTTGTAGTCGCCGATGGTCGCGCCCATGCCGGCCTGTTCGCGGCCATCTTCGTTGAACGCGGCGCCCGCAGTTACTGCGACGTCGGTGAAAGTGCCGTCGCGGTTATTCCGGTAGAGAATGCTGGGAGTGCTGTCGCAGGCGACATAGATGTCGGGCCAGCCGTCGTCGTC
>DATFVD010000439.1:0-2835 GCA_035260505.1 Terriglobales bacterium | reverse complement strand
CAATACTGTTCACTTAAGAATTCTGATCCGCTCGGCGATATTCAGGTAACGCGAGGGCTGTCGTTGGCGTGGCCGTAATTTGTAGTTGCTCATTTTTCGTTTGACGCCGCGTGGATTGATTCGATTCCGGCTTGAGGCCACACGCTCATCGAGAATCTCGTCGAGGATCGCCTCATGCAGGGCTTTCTTCTTCCGAGGGGGAAATAGCCGCGTACAGCGGCATCCGACGTTGGACCACGCGCACCGCGTGGAGGAAGGAAAGACGGTCGGGGTCCTCTTCGGCTTTCAGGGCGGCCTCGTGCATCAGACCGCGGATGGCGTAGTGTGCCATGAGCAGTCCGAAGAACTCTTGCTGGACCAATTCTGGTGTCTTGCTGCGCAACACGATCGCAGCGCCACGCAGATGCGTTTTCAACTCGTCGAGGGTGGTTTCGATTTCCCACCGTTCGTGATACAAGGCCGCCAATTCTTCAGCCGGGGCCTGCTGATGATCGAGGATGGTTGTGATCAACCGATACAATGGCTCGGCGCCTTTGACCCCTTCCAGGCGGTATTCGATGACACGCACGGCAATTCCGTTGCGGCGATTCCGCCGGTCCGCAGTGGATGCGTAGATATGGCTGAGGTAAGATCCGTCCGGAAGACGTTGCTCCATGTCCAGGCGCACGGTTCGCTTCACGCGCCATAGCAAATCCGCTCCCGTCTTCGTGGCTGCCTGCCAGAGTTTGTAACCGAAAAAGAGTCGGTCCGCCAGACACAACATCGCTGGGCGCAGAGACGGCACCACGCTCTCGGCCAGCGTGAGTTCGCCGGTGGCATACTTGTCCATACGCGCGGCCCACAATACGTGCGTTCCATTCTCTAGCAGGGCCACGAATCGAATCTTGGGGAAAGCGCTTGAACCCCGTTTTGAGCCCGGTCTCCCAAAAGCCTGGGCGTTTTCCACGGTATCGGCCACGTCCAAGGTGCTGCCATCCAAACTAACCAGCCGCCATTGTCTGTACCAGGCTCCCTTGGTCCGCGGTTGGGCAATCGGGGCCACCACCGCTTCATACAGTTTCTTTACCGGTTCGACACCAAGACGGCTGCGTGCCTGCGAAATGCCCGACTTGCCAGCGACTTTCAATTTGGCTGAAGGATCGAGCAGCCACTGCACACCTTCCAGCAGGCAACGCAGTACTTCCCGATAGGAGGACCGCATGTACAACGCCAGCGCGATGACGTAGTACACCACCACATGCGCCGGCAAATCACGTTCGCGGATGCTATCGCGATGGGTCTGCTGCAACACTTCGCGTATTCTCTCGACGGGGAAGAACTTGGCAATCACGCCGAGGCTGATGTAATCGGTAATCCGACTGCCTGCCGGTAAGGCTGCTACCGTGCGGGCCATGGCGCTCCCCCTCCGTGCAGTCCCTGGGCCCGGTATTCCTCACCGGGCGCTCCTGCCTGCAGCCCGGAAACTCGAACAAAGAGATACCGTCCTCGAATGGCCTGGTTGAAATAGCTTCCCTTGGAAGGCGCGCCCAACAAAGCCTCCTGCACGACTGCGGGAACGCCGAAGTAGTGATAGACAGCCCCGCTGCGAAACTCCAGTTGCAGCAGGTTCCGGCTGCCATCATAAGCGATTGTTGACAGCGTGGCTGATGCCACGGCAGTGATGTCCATTGAAGTGACCTCCTGTGGGAGGCCTTTGGTGCCCTAAAACAGAATACACCAAAAATGTTCTTAAGTGAACAGTATTGAGACTAGTCTAGTCTCGACGCGGCACGCACGAGTGCGTACGCCACGCCGGTGCGCACACTTGTAGTCCTTGCATACTCTAAAGCGAACAGTGTTGGAGCCAGATCCTGAGCTTCTTCAGCAACTGCGCGTAGTGTGCCATTTCCGCCCCGGCAATCTCGAAATCGCTGCGCGACCACCGAGGACAGCCGATAGCAGCACGTTAGCGTCGGCTACGAGTCGCATGACGGCCTTTTCGCCAGGATTCGAAATCGGCCAAGACGTCGTCCTCCGTCAGTCCCCGCTTCTTTACCCGACGGCGCAGTTCAGCGCTGAGAACCGAAAAAAGCTCGCGTTTGAACTCGATCGGTAGAGTGGATTCAGGACATGGGAAGCCTTGGGAATAGACATGGGAAAAGCTTAGCAGGGTCACACCCTCAGCGCAGAAGCTCGCGGCGCCGAGGGGACCACTTTCAGGATGGCCGCCGAGAGATCTGGCGGCCGGATCGGCTTGCTGACGTAGTCGTCCATGCCGGCCGCCAGGCATTTCTCCTGGTCGCCTTTCATGGCATGGGCGGTCATGGCGACGATCGGGATGTGGCGTCCCGTCATCTTCTCGCCTTGGCGAATGGCCGCGCTCGCCTCCAGTCCGTTCATGTTCGGCATTTCGATATCCATCAGCACGAGGTCGAAGACGGACTGCTCCAGAAGGGACAGGGCCTCCCTGCCGTCGGCGGCGCAGGTCACCTGGTAACCCTGTTTCTCGAGAAGCCGCACAGCCACTTGCCGGTTTACCGGGTTGTCCTCAGCCAGCAGGATCGATAGCCGCTCATGCCGCCGCGGCTCGGCCGCCGACGCCGGGGTCGCGACGGCGTTTGCGAGGGCGCGGCCAAACACTGCCGTGAACGAGAACGTGCTCCCCTTTCCCTCTTCGCTCTCCAGGCTGAATTGTCCCCCCATCAACGCGACCAGTTGGGAACAGATGCTCAGGCCGAGGCCCGTGCCGCCATACTTTCGGGTAGTGGACCCATCGGCCTGACAGAATGGCTCGAAAATCACGTCCATCTTGTTCTTGGGAATCCCGATGCCGGTGTCGCGCACCGAAACGCGCAG
>DATFVD010000438.1:0-3021 GCA_035260505.1 Terriglobales bacterium | reverse complement strand
GCGGCGACGCCCATCGGGGTGCTGAGCTCACCCAATTTCGGACAGTCGATTGCCTTGGCCGGTGGTCCGTTCTCGAGCGCTGCGGCGAACCGAAAGATTGAAGTGCAGGCGATGTTCAGCTTCTAAGGGCAGGTGCTAGGTCTCAGGTGTCAGGTGTCAGGTCTCAGGTCTCAGGAACAAACATAAACTTACCTTCGGGTTTCCTAAGACCTGCGACCTGACACCTGAGACCTTTTCTATGTGGAATAATCGGCGTTGATCCGCACATATTCGGCGGTCAGATCGGTGGTGAGAAATCGCACCGATTGCTCGCCGCGCCCCACTTGCACACGAATATCGCAGACAGCCTGTGCGAGATGGCGGTGAGCTTGCCGCTCGTTGAACGAACAGGCGATCCCATTGCGGCATACCTTTTGACTGCCAATAAAAATCTGGACGCGAGATGGATCGATGGGTGCGCCGCACCGACCCACTGCCGCGAGAATGCGTCCCCAATTCGGATCGGCCCCAGCCCACGCCGTCTTGACCAGCATTGAGTGAGCAATCGTCCGCGCCACCAGCAAGGCCTCTTCCCTGCTCCGCGCCTGTTCGACGAACAAACGGATCACGTGCTGCACGCCTTCACCATCACTGACGATTTGTTCTGCGAGGGACTGGCATACGGCGGTCAGAGCCGCGGAAAACTTTTTTCGAGTGCCAAGGTCTTTCACCCGAGCGCCGCTCGCGCCGCTGGCCAACAGCAGCACGGTGTCGTTGGTGGAAGTGTCGCCATCAATGGACATGCAATTTAGCGAATCGTCGCACGCCTCGCGCAAAAGGGACCGCAGTTCACTCGGACTCGCACCCACATCAGTGAACAAGTACACCAGCATGGTCGCCAGCTGCGGATGGATCATGCCCGCGCCCTTCGCAATGCCCAACACGGTGACATCCTTTGAGTTCACGCGGAGGCGCGCGGACGCAATCTTCGGACGCGTGTCGGTGGTCATGATAGCGTGAGCGAAGGCTTCGACACCATCCTGGCTCGCCGATCGCGCCGCGATAAGCTCCGGTAACTTAGCGTGAATTTTTTCTGCCGGCAGTCGAACTCCAATGATGCCGGTCGAGGATGGAAAGACTTCGGTGGCGGGCACGCCGAACAGCTTTCCGACTTCGGTACAAACCTGTTCGCAGGCTTTAATGCCGGCGCGTCCGGTGGCGCAATTGGCGTTTCCGGAGTTCACGAGGAGAGCTCGAACGCGGCCGCCGCTCGAAAGCAACGAGGCGCGGCCAACTTCCACGGGAGCGGCGACGACCCGGTTCTTCGTGAACAACGCGGCAGCGGTCCCGCCGCCGGGAACTGCCGAACTGCGCTCGGCTTGGACCCTTCGACTTCGCTCAGGGCGGGCTCGCGCGGACACCCGTCCCCAGACTTCGACCAGAGCGAGGTCAGGGCGGCCGCTCACCTTAATGCCGGCAGCGACCGCGGAGAAAGCGAACCCCCGGGGCAGACGAATTTTCTCAGGAGAACGGCGGAGCGAGGTCATGCGTGAATCTTCAACCAATTTTTGGGCGGCGGCAAGATTGCAAACGTGGGCACGTCTCCGCGCACCATCGCCACTTCGTCGCAGCGATAGAGTCTGGGGCACTGATAACAGTCCTTGTGGATCTTGTCTGGAAGATCCTGGTGAGCGGCAGTGGTGAATCCGAGGCGCGAGAAGAATTCAGGAATGCGCGTAAACAGACAGACGCAGGTAACTTTGTGTTTTTCCGCTTGCGCTAGAAGGGCCTTGACCAGGCGTCTGCCGCCGCCGTTGCTTTGGCTCGAGGGGTCGACGGTAATCGAACGAATCTCGGCCAGGTGCACGCCATAGAGGTGGAGAGCGCCACATCCGATGATGCGTTCGTCATGCTCCAGGACAACGAAGTCGCGGACGTTCTCACAAATCTCCGCCAGCGTGCGAGGCAGCAGAGTGCCATCGCCGGAGTAGACCGCAATGAGAGCGTGAATCTGCTCGGCATCGGTCAGAACCGCGTCACGCACGCGCATGGACTGCCTTGCGCCGCGACGTGGCGGTTTTTTCTTTTTTGAGCGTTTTTTCGTAAGCGGATTCCGCATTCTTGTGTAACGCCGCGTCCAGCGCTCCGATCAACTGATCTACGTGCTTTTTCTGAATCACGTAAGGCGGCAGAAAGCGCAGCACGGTTTCGTGCGTACGATTGATGATAATCCCTTGGTGCAGCAGTTGCTTCGCGACTGCCTTGGCCAGTTCGGGCGAGACCAATTCCACGGCCAGCATCAGGCCAGCTCCGCGAACGTCGTGAATCGATTTGTGCTTCTTATCGAGAGTTTCGAGCGCAGCGTGGAAATATTCGCCCAGCGTGCGCACGTGCTTCAGCAATTTCTTCTCCTCGCGCAGGAACTCGATGGCAACGGCGCACGCGAGCGGGCCTCCACCGAAGGTAGTGCCATGCATTCCTGGATGTATGCAACTCGCAACCCGCTCGGTGGTAAGTATGGCGCCCAGCGGCAAGCCGCACGCCAGCGGCTTGGCGACCGTGACCACGTCCGGCAGCACAGCGTAGTGCTGATAAGCAAAGTGGCGTCCGGTGCGGCCGAGCCCGCATTGAATCTCGTCGAGCACGAGCAACGCGCCGCCCTGTTTGGTCAGGCGCGAGGCGAGTTCTAGAAACTCTGGGTTAACTGGACAAATGCCTCCCTCCCCCTGAATTGTCTCGATGCACACGGCGCAAACACTGGAATCAAACTTTCGTTGCAGGTCGTCGAGATCATTGAACTTGACGAAAGTTACGCCCGGCAAGAGAGGAACGAATGGAGCTCGATATTTTGGCTGGCCGGTGGTGGCGAGCGCGCCGAAGGTGCGTCCATGAAAAGAGTTCTCCATGGCAAGAATGCGCCATTTCGGTTTGCTTCCGTTGCGATTATTCATTTGCGCAAAGGCGCGGGCGAGCTTGAGCGCTCCTTCCCACGCCTCGGTGCCGCTGTTGCAGAAGAAAGCGCGGTCAAGCCCGGAAATTTCG
>DATFVD010000437.1:0-24140 GCA_035260505.1 Terriglobales bacterium | reverse complement strand
AGCCAGTTGAACACGCCGCGGCTCATTCAGTTCGCTCTGAAGTTCTTGTTCTAAAACCTACGGCGCTTGGGGTGGAGCCAGACAGACATCCACCCCAAGCGCCTGTCTTAGCTAGATCTTCTGAAGGTTTCCTATTATCGCTCCGCGTCCAGCCCAGTCCCCCGCATTCGCTTCGTGTTAGCCTGTTTTGCGCTGATTTTTGCGCGAGCGCGTACTTGCGCTACAGGGAGTCACGCTCAGACATGGTTCGTCGGTTCACGCGGCGTAATTTTTTGAGTTTGGCGGCGCTGGGTGCCGCGGCACCCATTTTTGACGTAAAACCTCTACGCGGAATCGACTTCATCCTTCAGAATTCTCCCACTCCCAGAAAATTTCTCATCGAGACCATGCCCGGCGGGGTGGCCCTCTTCGACTACAACAACGACGGCTTGCTTGATATTTTTCTGGTGAATGGCGGCAAGATCACCGAATCCTTGCGGGTGCCTGCGAATTTCAATCGCAACGATCCCCGCTATTGGAACCGGCTTTACCGCCAGAATCGCGACGGAAGCTTTGCGGACGTCACACGCGCCGCAGGTCTGGCTAACGCGGGAAACGGTAACTATGGAATGGGCGTCGCGGTCGGCGATTACGACAACGATGGTTATCCAGATCTGTACGTCACCAACTATGGACAAAATATTCTTTATCACAACAATGGAGATGGCACCTTCACGGATGTAACCGCCAAGGCCGGCGTCGCGGACGGAAGTTGGTCTGTCTCGGCAGGCTTCTTCGACTATGACAACGACGGGCATCTGGACTTGTTTGTCACTCGTTACATGGACTGGGACGCCGATCACAACAAAATTTGCGGCGGAGACTGGCACACCTATTGCCCTCCTGGCGCATTCCCTGCGACTACTTGTTTGCTGTACCACAATCGTGGGGATGGCACGTTTGAGGATGTGAGCGAGCGTTCAGGAATCACCGCCAAAAAGGGGCGCGCACTGGGGGTTGCGTTCGCGGACTATGATGGCGATGGATTCACCGATATTTCTGTCTCCAACGACGGCATGCAGCAATATCTTTTCCACAACAACCGTGATGGCACTTTCAAGGAGTGCGCTTTGGAATCAGGCGTGGGACTGACCTCCGACGGCAAAGCCCTTTCGGGCATGGGCACGGCTTTTCAAGACTATGACAACGATGGTCGCCCGGACATCATCACTACAGTACTGCCGCGCGAGTTGTACGCGCTGTTTCATAACGACGGAGACGGCTCATTTACGTATGACAGTCTAAAGACTGGCCTGGGCGCATTGACGTCCGGCAGTTCGGGCTGGGGCGTAGGACTGGAAGATTTTGACAACGACGGCTGGAAGGACCTCTTCGTGGCGCAAAGCCACGTCCTCGAGAATGTCGAGAAAATTGATGCTTCCCTGCACTACAAAGAACTGCCGCTCTTGGCGCTCAATCATAATGGCAGGTTCGAACGAACTGATTCCGGCGTGACCACACAGCTGGCGGCTCGCGGCGCGGCTTTTGGAGACATAAATAATGACGGCAGGATGGACGCCATCATCACTACCCTCGGCGGGCCGCCGGTGCTGCTGCTGAATCGCTGCGACAATCATAATCATTGGCTCTCGATTACTTTGCGTGGTACGCGCAGCAATCGCGACGGATACGGCGCTAAGGTCTCCGTGAATGGCCAGACTCGCTTCGCAACTTCGGCTGGAAGCTACGTGTGCGCGAGCGACAAACGCCTGCACTTCGGTCTCGGTTCTGCCCAGAAAGCTTCGGTAGAAGTTCTGTGGCCATCCGGCGCCAAGCAAGTATTAAATGACGTTCGCGCCGACCAATTCCTTGAAGTTCGCGAACCGGAGCGCGGATGACTTTCTTCTTATTTCTGGCGTTCGCCGCCCAGTCTGCAGCACCCGGCGCCATGCAACACCTGCAAGCGGGCCTTGAAGCCAGCAAGCAGCACCAGGTCGACGTCGAAATTACCGAGTTTCGCGAAGCTGCAAGACTCGACCCTGGCTTAGCCGATGCATTCCTGAATCTCGGCGCCGCTTACATGGAGAAACACGATTACGGCGCGGCCATTACTCCTCTAAAGAGAGCCCTGGAGCTTAATCCCGACTTGCTGGTGGCGCACCAGTTTTTGGGTTATGCCCTACTGGCCCAGGGGTATGCCGCTGAGGCCATCCCGCATCTCGAGCGTGTCGGCGCGCAGGAGGCTTTGGGAATTGCGCAGATCGAAACCGGCCAGCTAACCGAAGCCGTCGCCAACTTCACCGCTGTGCTTCCCAAACAACCTGATGATCCTGACCTGTTATTTTACCTGGGCCATTCCAGTGGCTTACTTTCCAAAACGGCCATCGACACCTTGATTGCTAATCATCCCGATTCCGCCCGCGCCCACCAGGCCCTCGGGGAAAATTGTTTAGTGCTTCGGCAACTGCCGCAAGCTGAGAGAGAATATCTGGGGGCCCTGCGCGTACGGCCGGATTTGCCGGGGCTTCATCTGGAACTGGGCCAGGTCTACGCCAACTCCGCACAGTGGCCTAAAGCCGAAGCAGAATTTCGCGCCGAAGCAAAGCTGCAGCCTGGTAACGCGGAAGCCGCGTACCGCCTGGGCGCTGCATTGCTTCAGCAAGGAAACACACGCGACGCCCTGGCCGAATTAAAGCGTTCCAACCAGCTGAAGCCGGAAATGCCAGAGACCCTATACTCCTTGGGCAAAGCCGCCTCACTCGCTGGCGAAAGCACCGTCGCCGAGCAATCCTGGCTTAAAGTAATCGAACTGGAAAAGAATACTTCGCTCGCCGCTCAAGCATATTTCGGCCTTGCAGGCTTACATCGCAAACAAGGCAAGCTCAGCCAAGCCCACCAAGAAATGCAGGAATTCCAAAAACTTCAAAGCACCATCCCTACGCCCCGCTCCCAGTAGAACTCGACTCAGAAGATAAAAATCCGGCCACGGTGCGCCTTGGACTGCGCTGTCGTGTGAAGTTGAACTGCTGGAAGGCCTATCCTTTTTGTGCCCAGAAAATGGGCCGGCGAGAGCGATGGCCTACCAGCTAGGAACGCCATTCGACAATATCGAGATTGCCTCGAATACGTCAACCAACTGTTGGCTGCTACACGGGAAGCCCAAGCCGAAATTGAAACCGAACTCCGTCGCTTCACAGATCCAGAGGTGGCGCGCCGAGAGCAGGCCTTGCAGCTCGTGAAATACAAACTAAGTCAATTAACATCGCACCTCTCTTCCAGTCACCGCATATTGAATGACCTAACCAAGCTGCGCCGATTGCTGCTGGAAGCGAGAAAAGTCCGATGGCCAGAACAATACATAAACAGTCATCCAGTCGGTGGAATCGCGATTTGATCCTGTCCAAAACATTTCATCCGATTCGCATGCTGTCTGCAATTGTCGGATCTTTTTTTCTTTTGGCGGCCGCATCCAAACGTACAGAGGCGGAGCCTCCGATACGTGCGGCCACTCTCGGCTTGGTGCACGGGCACGTGAAGGGTTTTTTGGCCGCGCTGCCGGGGAATCAGGCAGCCACGTTGGTCGCGATCGTGGAACCACAAGAGCCGCTCGCAAAGGACTACGCTGCGAAATACCACCTGGACGCCAAAATGTTTTATGCCGATTTAGAAAAGATGCTGGTGGAGCAGCATCCCGACGCGGTATTGGTGTACGCCACGATTGCCGACCATCGCAAAGTAATTGAGACGGCTTCCCGACATGGAGTGAGCAGGATCTGACAACGCCCCAGCCTCGCCCGAGATATGGCTAGAAGCCATCCGCCAACTTCTGTCTAATGTCGCTAGCGGTAAACTGCGTATCGACACCGAGCGAGTTCCGCTACGCGAAGTCGAGGACGCTTTGCTAAGGGACCAACACGGTTGGAGAAAGGTCATCATCCCGTAGTCCCATGCATCCCTCCATCGCTGCGCTCGCGCTCTTCGTGCTCCTTGCTCCGCTCTTCCTGCTTCTTGTAGGAATGTGCGCACTTATTTATTTCGTCGATGCGCGCAAGCCGCGCAACAACCCGCAAGCCTTTCTGCAGAGAGGAAAGCGTGCGGTTTCCAGCGTCGTCGTATGTGCAGGCGACAGCCTCACGCACGCCTCACTCAGCGCCGATTACGTGTCACGCCTTCGACACCGGCTTTCCAGCCACGCGTACGAGATTGTCAACGCCGGCCTCAATGGAAACGAGTCCGCGGACCTCCTCCGCAGAATTCCCGACATCGTGCCGTGTAAACCCGACGCCGTTTCAGTGCTGATCGGATCCAACGACGTAAGGACTCGATTCCCGCAAGAGGCGGAACTTGCATTCCAGACAAACCTCAATGCGATCATTGGCGAACTCCGCAAAAAAACAGAAGCGCGCATCGCGCTTCTTTCCATACCGCCCTTGGGAGAGGACATCGCAGGGGAAGCCAATCGGGACGTGGATCGTTGCAACACCGTGATTCGCCGGGTTGCCGCGGAAAACGCAGCGGACTATCTGCCCTTGCACGAGTCACTGAAGTTGCTGATCGAAAAATCCGGCATTCGCCCGCCCCTTCCTTTCAGGCTTCGGCTGAGATTATTGCTCGGCGCCGCCATACAGCATTACGTTCTTCGCCGCAGCTGGGACGACATCTCCGCGCGGAATGGCTTCGTCGTCCATACCGATCAGCTTCATCTGAACGACCGCGCGGCGGCTGTGACCGCGGATCTGATCGCCAACTGGCTGAATTCTCCGCCGGTCCCCGCCGAAGGCGTCAGCAAGAATTGCCCATCGAGTTCGCAGGAGATCTGACGTCGGAACCGATCCGGGCTTGGAGCCCTGTGCTCGGGCGGTCCCGAATGGACTGGGTACATTTGGTAGAGTTGTCTCTTCACGACTTGGGAGCCGACTCGACCATCCGCCTCGACAAACCCGGCCAGGATTTGACCGAAGCCTTTGCTCGCGAAGCTGGTGACGCGGGCTTCGACGTCATCATCGACTGCCTTTGGGGTCCTACCACCGAAGCTCTTCTTGCCGCCATTGCACGCCGAGATTTGAAGCAAACGTCATGCAGAGTCCGACTGGTTGAGGTTGGCGAGAGCGCGGGACCTACTATTTCGCTACCCGCCGCCGTGTTGCGAAGCTCACGGTTGGAAATTCTTGGAGCCGGATCTGGCAACGCCGCAGCGACACCCGAGATATGGATCGAAGCTATTCGGCACCTGATGTCCAACATTGGTTGCGGCACACTACGCATCGACACCAAACGGGTACCTCTATGTGAAGTGGAGAATGCGTGGCATCAGGAACAGCACGGGCGAAGAGCAGTTATCATCCCGTAGTGGCTCGGGCGCAACGGGCAAATCGTATGTGTGGCAACTTGGATTTCGCTAGTGCGGCCAGTGATCCCCGCGATTCCGGGTGTATTGTCGGCAACTCTTACCTAATCACGTTACGTCAGAGTTGCCCGTCACCCGAAAAGAATCCGCAGTTTAGCGCACAGGTCGGAACTCCAACGCCAACTGACACTGCTGCGAGAAGCTGCGGGCCACGGGCCCGCGTGGCACCGATAGTGATCTCATCCTTCACTCGGGTTTGGTCCCATGCGCCCGTCTCGGCCTGCAACTCTTCCAACCCCGCTCTCCGTCAGGTCCAATTCCCACGTCTGGGACAACAGATCTTTGCCGAACTGACGGTTGGCCTGCTCTTCCACGAGGCGGAATCCCGCTTTTTGGTAAATATGACGAGCTGCCGCGAGAATGCTTTGCGTCCAGAGGGTGATCTTTTTATAGCCGACTGAGCTGGCGAAGTTCACGCATTCTTCCACCAATGCAGATCCTAATTTCAGTCCTCTCGCGCTCGGTTCAACGAGCAAGAGGCGAAGTTTCGCGGTAGAGGGCTCAGTAGGGTGCTTTACCAAGAAGATATGCCCCACATTCTGCCCATTTACTTCCGCAATCCAGCAACGTTCGCGTTTTGGATCGAATTCTGTGAGGAAATCAGCGACGATGCGCGCCGCCAGTGCTTCAAATGTCTCGTCGAAGCCATACTCTTGGGCATAGAGCGCGCCTTCCCGATACACGACCCAACCCATATCGCCTGGCCGATGTGGTCGTAAGACGTACCTCGATTCTTCGGGAGTGCTTGGCGCCAGCAAGCGTTCGACAGTGCCCATGGAACCAATGAGGTTGGTCTGAGCGGTCGGCGGGAGTGTCTTAAGGATGCAGCGAGCCTGCTCTTCTGAAAGCGCATTGAGTTTCTCGAACCCCGATTTTCCCTTTTGGGTAAGTACTAAATACGCTGAGCGGGCGTCCTTTTTAGAGGGCACGCGTTTCAGTAGGGAATTCTTCTCGAACCGACCGAGAATGCGGCTCACGTAGGCCGGGTCTATACCTAGAGCAACTGCTATTTCCTTCGCAGTGGATCTCTGACCGGTCGCCAGCTCATACAGCACCCGACCTTCCGCCAGGCTGTAGCCGCTATTTAGAAACTCCTCATCCAGCACTCCAATGAAGCGGGTGTACATGCGGTTGAAACGTCGAAAGGCCCCGACATGCGAATTAAGCGAAGTGTTTGAGCCGCCGGATGACATGAGTGCTATCGTCCATCAAAGTGATGGACACTGTCAACTATATATCTGACGGCGGTTATCTGTTCCTGTGAGGGTGGGTTCGACGCGCATGCGAACACAGAGAAGGGATCCTCTCCTTCAGAAGGCGAGACGTTGGTTGGCTCCCGAGTCGTCGGCAAACCTTACCTTAGCGGATTATGGAAGGGTTGCCCGTCACTCGCTCATAACAAACTCTTTCGATCCTCAGCTCATCGAGGTTTTCCTTTAGACAGCGACAACTGCCGACCATCACCTGATCTCCGATGGCGAACAACGAAATCGGCTGTCGGACTAGACCTTTCAAAACTGGAGGTTAGCGCACGTTTCCATGATTTTCCGTGGATGGGGCGAAATTTTGCTTTACAATAAACACTTACTTATATAAGGTGAACGTTATGCATAATCTCGATGCTGCTTTCTCTGCTTTGGCCGACCCGACGCGTCGGGCGATTCTTGCGCGCCTTGCCAAGGGGGAGGCCACCGTCAATGAATTGGCAGAGCCGTTCGAGATGACGCAACCCGCAATCTCCCAGCACCTGAAGGTGCTCGAAGATGCGGCACTAATCGTTCGCCGAGTCGAGGGTACGAAGCGCCCTCGTCGGCTCGCAAAAGCGGGTATTGAAGCGATGGACCAATGGCTCGCAATGCTGCGAAAAGCCCTTGAGACAAACTACGACCGGCTGGACGAAGTTCTGGCGGGGATGGAAAAACACAAGAAAGGAGAAAAGCGATGAGCAAGATGACGCTGAAGACCGAAGGAGATACCCACGTGATTGTGACAAGGCGCTTCACTGCGCCTCCAGAAGCCGTGTATCGCGCCCACACCGATCCGAAATTGATCCAGAAATGGTTGCTTGGACCGGAAGGATGGACGATGCCCGTATGCATCAATGAGGCTAAGCCAGGCGGCAAGTTCCGTTACGAGTGGACGAATGGCAAAGGCGGTGGATTTCACATCACTGGCGAATACTTGGAGTTGGAGCCTTATAACAGGATCGTACATGTCGAGCGCATGCACCTGCCGGATCCCACGCCAGACAACCATATTGAAACGCGATTTGAAGCCGACGGCGCAGGAACGCTGATGACCATGCGAATGACGCTGCCCGATGGTAAGACGCGCGCGGCGATGCTTGCAACAGGTATGGAACGTGGAATGGAAGCGAGCTACGTTCGGCTGGAAGGAATGCTCTAGCCCTTACCAACTAGGGAGGAATGTCAAGGCCGAATATAGGGAGGTTCAGCATGATTTACAAAATATCGGGCAGTATCACATTGATGTTGGCCCTGTTGGTCCTCGGTGCATGGAAGTTCCACACGACCGTCTGCATGGAACGTACCTTCAACGCCTCCGTAGCGGACGTGTGGAGGGTTTGGAACGATGCGGACTCTATTAAGAAGTGGTGGGGGCCCAAGAGCTACACCTCACTCGTCGTCCGGAACGACGTGCGAGAGGGTGGCAGCTATCTTTGGGCGATGAAATCTGAGCAAGGAAGGATGTTTTGGAACACCGGAACCTACAAGGAAGTCGTCGCAAACAAGAAAATCGTGTCAACGATGTCTTTCTCTAACGAGAACGGGAAAACAATTCCCGGCTCGCAAGTATCGGTTCCTGGGCAGTGGCCTAACGAGATCACCGTTATCGTTGAATTCAGTGAATCTGAGGGGAAGGCCAGAGTCACGGTTACAGAAGTAGGCATTCCCCTCATCGCGTACGCCCTGTTGAAGATTGGTTGGGCTCAGCAGTTTGACAAGATTCAATTGTTGCTCTGAAGAAAGGTAACTCGTCTTTTGCCAACTCCCGGTTAGTCGGCAAACAAGAAGTGTGCGCTGAGCAGCGCGTTGTTCAGGAGGGTTGAAGTCCCTCTGGCGCTCAATTGAGGGGCGCCATATCCAAAGGCGGGGTTCGCAGCCTCGCTGGGCGGAGAAAGCGAAAGGTATGGAGACGTCTAAACGGGCACGAAGGCGAAAGCTGGACACAGCCAAGACCGACCTGAAGCCATCGCTTGCTGTACTTCGGAGGGCAGGGTGTCCACCGTGACGTGGGATCCGAAGGGCCTGCGGAGAAGTACCGGGCCGTAATCGATGGGGACAATCCCCAAGATGAACCGGTCGGCCAAAGGTGGGGCAAGGTCGAGTCTGCACTTCTGAGACGAAGGCGTTCTCATTCACCCACCGCACCAAGGTGTTTGCGGGCGGCACGGTACGGAAGAACAGCGCGTGACCTCAGGAGAACTGGCAGCGTCTCCGGGTGACACCGGAGTAAGCGAACCTATAAGCAAAAGCGAAATGGTGAGTGATGCTCTGTCAGTAGTCGGACTGCCAAATAGTATCTGAAGCGTGATGAAAGTCACGTGACCGAGCGAATCGGCGGCCAGAGTGGGTCGGGGAAGGTGGCAGGCGAAGGCAGGAAGGAAGAGGCGGGCAGCCAGAAGAGTAAGGATGATGAAGGTGGATCAGTTCGCTTAGCGAAAAACCCGTACATCATCGTCCGAGGATACTGGAAGCTGGCCTCAACCTGACGGATGTAAGCAAGGCCCACTTGACGGTTGCCTTTGCTTACATCTCAGGTCATGTGTCTTCGTGAAAGCTGCATGCGGGAAAACCGCACGTGCAGTTTGGGCGGCGGTCGGAGGCCAGCGCGCAAGCGCGCCTCCTCCGACCCGACAATTCGGTTGCTTCCGAATTGACTCGGGCACCGAACGCTGGTGGCAGTCGTCGGCCTTGGAGACGGAGCGTCGCATTCAACGGCGGTTGCTCGCAGGTGTAAGTATCAGTCGTACGACTTCGACCAGCGTATTTCCGAGTTTCGAGTGCTGATCACGATTCGAGATGCACGCCATCAACTCTGCTGCTAGTTGTCACGGTTTCTGCGTTAAAGAAATGACATCCGAGATCGGAGGCAACCTGCATATAGGCCTCTGCTAGACCGACGCATCTCTGTTCGGCGCCGCGGAATTTCGGCGCAATATTTCCGCGTGGAGAGCGGATCTGCGGTGGGCAAATTACGAGAACTGGTGGCACCGGCATTCCTGGCTCGATGGAAGCCTTCCGGATCTCATTGATAAGCGTAGCTATGCCTTGGGCCGCCGACCAAGCATCATTGTAAGGATGGCAGAATTGAAAATCGTTTGTTCCCAGCATGAGGATGACGAGCGACAATGGAGAATTGATCTCGATCCGTTGTGCGAGCCCCTCAAGTCCATTCCGACCTCGTTTGAATGGGTCGTCCCAGGCTGTCCGTCGACCATTTAAGCAATCTTCAATCACGCGTATCCTCGAACCTGAAGCGTTCAACTTGTTTTCAAGCACGCCTGGCCAACGCTCGTCAAAAGGCAACCTAGCGCGTGTATTGGGAATGATGCCCCAAGTCAACGAATCGGAGTAAATCAGAATCTGATGCATATGAATTCGGCGGCTAGTTTAACGTGTTTGACATTATAAAAGTGGCTCAAGAGTTCCGCCCCGCGGTCTACTCGCCCAAACCAGTTAGCGGATTGTCGGCCAACCGGAAGGTATCCGGGTTCCACGGCGCGGATCAGTCCTGCGAAGTCGGCTTGTGTGAAGTGATCTCCGGGCTAGTATCGATGATAGACGGATTACGGGCTATCACGGAGGTAGTCAGTTGTGGGACTGCTCGGGGCTCTCTTTCGGGAGGCTATTTGGTGCACACTTGGTGCACAAGACTCTGCAAGTGGGGTGCTTCTGTGCAACTGACAGCACTCTAAGTGATTCAAAACAAATGAAGCGTTGTGAGTACGAACAGGGCAGGGAAAATTAGCAACCGCCGTCATGGACGGGCGGAACCTCAGATTCAGAAACCATCATTGATCAAAACGCTAGACGGAACGGGGGTCTGGAAGCCACCCAGGAACGCGGTAATTCGTGACTCTACTTGCTACTAATTTTAACTGATTTGAGGGTATTGGAACCCCCGTTAGAATCTGGCGATTGGAGAAAATGAAAATTGCGCGTTGAAAACAAGAGACATACCAACGCTCACCAACCCTTCACCTCCCTCTCACCTACGGAGGTTTCAATCCCCCCCTCTCCGCCATACACTCCTAGTTTTTCTTGGCCGCTCAGAAGCAGCGATACCACTAATGCTGTAGCTTGTAGTCCCGCGGTGATGGTTTCTTTGAGACCTGCGAAGCAGTGGGGAGTTGCGAGCGATCCCAGCCCCCGCCAAGCGCCTCGATCAGATCGACTGCTGCTACCATCTGTTCGATTTGCAGCGTCGCCAGTGTCTCCTGATCGGAAAGAATCGTGGTTTGCGCGGTGATGACATAGAGGTAAGGATCGACCCCAGTCTCATAACGCCCCATCTCCAGGTTTAGATACTCCTCCGCGGACTTTACCGCTTCCTGTTCGCGCTGAATCTCTTCCGAATAAATGCGGACCGCGGCGAGATAATCCTCGACCTGCTGGAAGGCCGTGAGGGCGGTCTGACGGTAAGCCGCCAGATCGGCATTATAGGTGGCAGTGTATTGATGGAGCTCGGCACGATAGAGTCCGCCATTAAAGACGGTTTGCGAGATCGAGGGCCCGATGGACCAGAAGCGGCTGGGCCAGGTAAACCAGTTCTGGAACGAGGAGCTTTCGAAGCCTCCACTGGCCGAGAGCGTGACACTCGGGAAGAACGCGCCGTAGCCGATCCCGATGATGGCATTGGCTTCGGCAAGGGTGCGCTCGGCTGCGGCGACATCTGGCCGGCGCTCCAGCAATTGCGCGGGGACGCCGACAGGAATTGGCGGTGGCGCAGTCAGAATAGGTTTCACGGGAAGGGAAAAATCCGTGGCCAGCTTGCCGAGGAGAACAGCGATGGCATGTTCGTATTGTGCGCGCGCGACGCCCAAATTGATGGCCGTAGCCTGTACACTCTGGAGCGTCGTTCGGGCCTGAACGACGGAAATGTAGTCGTCGACGCCAGTGTCATAGAGCCCCTGCGTCAGATCGAGAGCCTTTTGATCAGCGGCCACGGTGTCGTTGAGAATCTTCTGCAAAGCATCCTGACCGCGGATCTCGAAATAGTATTGGGCGAGACTAACCTGCTCGGTCAGGCGCTCGACTTCGAGATCGGCGGCGCTGACCTGCGCACCGTACTGGTATTCGCGCACCTGGTTGCGGATCTTGCCCCAGAAGTCGGGCGCCCAGGACACATCAATCGGGAAAGACATGAACGTGCTGATTCGCCCGGTATTGGCTTGCGTCGAGTTGGTTAGGGTACCGGACGATTGTGATCGGCTCCAGGAAGGGCTGACCGTGACCGTTGGCCAGTACTGAGAACGTGCCTCGGCGATCAGCGCGCGGGCTTCCATGAAATTCTGAAAATACTGTTTGATGTTCTGGTTGTTGATGTCGAGTTCTTCTTCCAGCGCGTTCAGATCCGGGTCGTCGAAAATCTCCCACCACTTCCCGCGAAGCGTGGCATCCTGCGGGCTGGCAACCTTCCAGCCCTCGGCATCCTGGAAATTCACCGTGGATTCCTTATAGTTCGGCGCGACTGGAGCGGCCGGGGTCGGCGGACGGTATTTCGGTCCGACCGTACATCCCTCAAAGAGGAGTAATGTCGTCGCGGCGATGACCGCAAACGCCGGTTTGTGATGGAAGGCCGTCATACGCGTCTTTTCGCTAGCAGACTATGCTGCTCGTCAAGTAACTCCCTCCGCTTGCGGGTTAAACGTGTCGCGATGCCTTCCAAGGATGCGAAGGCGTAGGCGATCGAGCGCCAGGTAAACCACCGGCGTGGTGTAAAGCGTAATCAGCTGGCTGAGCAGCAGACCGCCAACAATAGTGATACCCAACGGACGGCGCAACTCCGACCCGGTTCCGGTGCCGAAGGCCAGAGGCAATGCACCGAACATTGCGGCCATCGTGGTCATCAGAATCGGACGGAAACGCAGCATGCAGGCTTCGACAATAGCGTCGGATGTGCTCTTGCCTTCGAGGCGCTCGGCCATCAGCGCAAAATCAACCATCATGATTGCATTCTTCTTCACGATGCCGATGAGCAGCACGATGCCGATGATGGAGATCACGTTCAGATCCATGTGAAACAGCATGAGCGCAAGCATGGCGCCGACGCTCGCCGAAGGCAACGTGGAGATGATGGTTAGCGGATGAACGAGGCTCTCATACAAAATGCCCAAAACAATATAGACTGCCACCAGCGCAGCGCCGACGAGTATCGGCTCCGTGGCAAGCGACTGCTGATACGCTTGAAGAGTGCCCGCAAAGAACCCTTGAATAGTCGACGGCAGACCAAGGCGCTGCTGCATCCGCTGAATCTCCAATGTGGCATCGCTCATGGATATGCCGGGCGCCAGATTGAACGAGACAGTGGCCGAGGGAAACAGACCTGTGTGATTAATCTGCAGCGGCGTCGTGCGGGTCTGATGCGTTGTCACCGCGGAGAGCGGCGCCATCGTGCTTAGGCTCGTGCCCCCGGTTGACGTCGCCGATCCGCCCGGGTTGATGTATATCTGGTTCAATCCCGTTGGAGATTGCCAGTATTGCGGCGCGACTTCCAGCACGACGTAGTACTGGTTCAGTGGCGTGTAAATCACGGAGACCTCAGACTGACCGAACGCTGCGTAAAGCAGGTTATCGAGCGACTGCGCGGTCTGTCCGAGGCGAGCCGCCGTGACGCGGTCGTACGTGAGCAGCTCCCGGAGCCCGCCATTTTGCTGATCGCTGTTCACGTCCCGTAAGGTCGAAAGTTTTTTCATGTTGGCAAGCAGGATAGGACCCCAGTGCGTGAGGTCGCGGATGTTATCCGACTGGATGGTGTACTGATACAGGGCGTTGCTGGAGCGGCCTCCAATGCGTATGTCCTGCACCGGTTGAAAGAAGATTGATGCTATCGGAAGTCCGTTGAGTTTGGGCCCAAGGCGGCCGATCACCTGCATGGCAGTCACCTTGCGCTCGCTGAGTGGCTTGAGCGCGATGTAGACGAACCCGCCATTCGTCGCGCCACGGCCGCCACCCGTGTAAGCATTCACATATGCCACCGCGGGATCGGCCTTGATAACCTTCACGATTTCCAAAATGGAATAGTTAGTGAAGGTGAAGGATGCATCTTGGGGGCCTTGTACCCCGCCGGTCAGCGCGCCGGTGTCCTGTTGCGGGAAAAAGCCTTTGGGGATTTTGACGATGACCACCACATTCAGCGCGATGGTAAGCGCGAGGACGATGAGCATGAGCCCTGAATTGTCCAGAGCCCAGAGAAGCGAATGCCGGTACACCCTCAGCATGCCGCTGAAGAATTTTTCGCTGATCCGGTATGCGCGGCTATGCGTTTCTTCTGGGCTCCGCGCCTTCAGAAAATGGGCACACATCGCCGGTGTCGTGGTCAGCGAAATGACCATCGACACAAGAATTGCTGTCGAGACAGTGATTGCGAATTCCCTAAAGAGGCGGCCGACAATCCCCCCCATCATCAGGATAGGAATGAACACGGCAATCAGCGATATGCTGATGGAAAATACCGTGAAGCCGATTTCCTTGGCACCCTTTAGCGCCGCGGCGAATGGCTCCATGCCGTTTTCCAAATGGCGTGCGATGTTTTCCATGACCACGATCGCATCGTCCACCACGAAGCCAGTCGAAATGGTGAGTGCCATCAACGACAGGTTGTCCAGGCTGAACCCCAACAGGTACATCACCGCGAATGTTCCAATGAGTGACACCGGCACGACCACGCTGGGAATCATCGTGGCGCGCGGACTCCTGAGAAAAATAAAGACCACCGCCACGACCAGGCAGATCGAGACCATCAGCGTCGTCTCCACATCGCGCACGGAAGCGCGGATCGTGGTGGTGCGGTCGAGAACGACAGTAAAGTGGATGCCCTGAGGCAGAACCGCCTGAAGAAACGGCAACTGTGCGCGAATGCGGCCGACCGTATCGATGATATTCGCGCCGGGCTGACGGAAAATCAGCACGGTGACCGACCTGACGCCATCTGTGTACCCGGCGGTGCGCAGGTCCTGCGTCGAATCGACAACATTCGCCACATCCGAGAGGTGAACCGCCGTCCCATTGTGATAGCCCACAATCAAGGGCTTGTAGTCGTCCGCGTGCGAAATCTGATCGTTGGTGATGATATCGGCAGTCGTGGCGCCATTGATGATCTGTCCGCGCGGCGCAAGCGAGTTCTGAAGACTGAGAGTCGATTTAATGTTCGACAGCGTGAGACCATAACTCTCCAGTTTGGTGGGGTTTGCCTCCACGCGCACCGCAGGTGTCGCTCCTCCCCCGACAAGCACCTGGCCCACCCCCTGAATCTGAGAGAGTTTTTGCTGCAGGATCGTCGAAGCCAGGTCATACAGCTTTGTTACATCGTATGTCGCTGATGTGAGGCTTATGATCAGGATCGGCGCATCGGCCGGATTCACCTTGCGGTAAAAGGGATTCTGCGGAAGATTCGTTGGAAGATAGGTTCGCGCTGCGTTGATTGCCGCTTCCACATCGTGAGCAGCGCCGTCGATGTCTCGGCTCAGATCGAATTGCAGAGTAACCGAAGTATTGCCGAGCGAACTGGACGACGTCATTTCCGTAACGCCCGCAATGTGCCCGAACTGCCGCTCCAGCGGAGTGGCTACCGAGGAAGCCATGATTTCCGCGCTGGCGCCGGGCAGTGTGGCGCTCACAGAAATTGTGGGGAAATCTACTTGCGGAAGCGGCGCCACGGGCAACACCGTAAACGCAATGGCCCCGGCAATCGCCACGGCTACCGTGAGCAACGTGGTCGTCACGGGGCGCCGAATAAATGGGGCCGAGATATTCATGGCTGCTCCGAAGCCGGCAGCGGCGGATTGCTCATTGGCGGCTGGCTCGCTTTGTTTCTCGTGAACCGCTGTCCCAGCCGGTCAAAAAACACATAGATAACCGGTGTGGTGTACAGGGTCAGAACCTGGCTGAGCAGCAGCCCTCCAACCATTGCTATCCCCAGCGGGCGCCGCAATTCCGAGCCAAGCCCGTGCCCCAGCGCCAGCGGAAGCCCGCCGAGCAATGCAGCCATGGTGGTCATCATGATTGGGCGAAAGCGCTGCAGGCTGGCTTCGTAAATCGCGTCAGTCGAGCTCTTCCCCTGCACACGCTCGGCTTCCAGCGCGAAGTCCACGATCATGATGCCGTTCTTCTTCACAATCCCGATGAGCAGAATTATGCCGATAATCGCGATAACGCTGAGGTCCTGACGAAAAAGGATCAGCGCCAGCAGGGCTCCCACGCCCGCCGATGGCAGCGTGGAAAGAATAGTGATCGGATGCACAAAGCTCTCATACAGCACGCCGAGAACGATGTAGACCGTGACCAGCGCGGCCAAAATCAGCAACGCCTCATTCGACAGTGAATTTCTGAAAGACGCGGCGGTTCCCTGGAAATCGGCCTGCAGGCTGGCCGGGAAGTGAATTTCCTTGGCCACCTTGTCGATTTCGGAGATGGCATTTCCAAGCGCAGCGTTCGGCGCGAGATTGAAGGAAACCGTGACCGATGGGAACTGTCCCTGGTGATTGACGGCAAGCGCCTCCGTGTTTGTGGAGAGACGCGTGAACGCGCTCAGCGGAACCGCGTTCGCTGCCGTTGAACTGGTGGAGGTGTTCGAGATCGTGCTGTTGTTTGTGGAAAGCGCATTGGCTGGCGGAGTAAGCGTCGCGGAAGACGGCGTATAGAGCACCGATGTTGTGATGCTGTTCGATCCGGCGGAAATCGATGCCGACGAAGAATAAGAGTTGACGGCGCTGGTGCCGGAAGTTCCAGTCGATGCATTCGCCTGGATGTAGAGGTCGCGCAGATTTGCCGGATTCTGTTGCCACTCCGGCTGCGTCTCCAGCACCACGTGGTATTGGTTGAGCTGAGTGTAGAAGGTGTTGATCTCGCGCTGCCCATAGGCGTCGTAAAGCGTGTTGTCTATCGTCGATGCGGCAATCCCCAGCCTGGATGCGGTGACGCGATCGAGGGAGAGATAAAGCGCTCGCGCGTTGGTTTGCTGATCCGTGGCAACGTCTTCAATATCCTTAAGCTGTTTCAGTTTCGCTACAAATTTGTTGGTCCATTCATTCAGCTCGTTGCTGTCCGGATCCTCCAGCGTGTACTGAAACTGTGTGCGGCTAACGCGGTCGTCAACCGTGATGTCCTGCACCGGCTGCATGTAAAGCTTGATGCCCTGCACTTGCTGCAGGCTCCCGTTCAGCCGGCGGATAATTTCGGTGGCGCTCAGACCGCGCTCGCTGAGCGCCTTGAGATTGATCGATATGCGTCCGCTGTTAAGGGTAGTATTCGTCCCGTCAGCCCCGATAAATGACGAGATGCTCTCTACAGCGGGATCCTGGAGGATGACCTTCGCCAGTTGCTGCTGCTTTCGGGACATCGCTGGAAACGAAACCGATTCCGGCGCCTGTGAAATTCCCTGAATCACGCCCGTGTCCTGAACCGGGAAGAAGCCTTTGGGAATGCTGATATACAAATAGACGGTAAGCGCCAGAGTCGCAACGGCAACCAGAAGCGCGACGCCCTGATGCCGGAGCACGAATTTCAGTGTGCGCCCGTAGAACGCAATCATGCGATGGAAGGCGTGCTCAGATGCGCGGTAAAAATGCGTCTGCTGCTCCTCCGGCCTGTGGCGCAGGATCTGCGCGCACATCATGGGCGTGAGCGTCAGCGACACAACCGCGGAGATCACAATGGTGACCGCAAGCGTGACCGCAAATTCCCGGAACAGCCGGCCAACGACATCACCCATGAACAGCAGCGGAATCAGCACGGCAATAAGCGAGACGGTCAGCGATACGATGGTGAACCCGATCTGCTCCGCGCCTTTCAAAGCCGCTTGCAGGGGTGAATCGCCTGCCTCCAGATAGCGGGAGATGTTCTCGATCATCACGATGGCGTCGTCAACCACAAACCCCGTGGAAATGGTCAGCGCCATCAGTGACAGGTTGTCGAGGCTGTAACCCAACAGGTACATCGCTCCAAACGTGCCAATCAGCGAAAGCGGGACAGCTACACTCGGAATAATCGTTGCGTAGAAGCTGCGCAGAAACAGGAAAATAACCATCACCACCAGCCCGACGGTCAGCATTAGCTCAAACTCAACATCGTCGACGGAAGCCTGAATGTTGGTAGTGAGGTCGGTGAGCGTCGTGATTCTGATAGAGGCCGGAAGATTCGCCTCAAGCTGCGGCAACAGCTTTTGGATGCCCCTGACCACGCTGATCGTATTCGCGCCGGGCTGCCTTTGGATGTTCAGAATCACCGCCGCTTTATCGTTCATCCACGCCGCCTGCCGGTTGTCTTCCACGCCGCTGACGACGTTGGCGACGTCCTTCACTAACACGGGTGCGTTGTTCTTGAACGCAATCGGAACATTTTTGTAATCGTCGGCTACCGTGATCTGGTCGTTCGCGTCAATCTGATAATCCTGACGCGGACCATCGAAGTTTCCTTTCGCCGAGTTGACGCTGGTCTCAGTCAGCGCCGTGCGCACATCCTCCATGTTGATCCCGAAGGACGAAAGCGCCACCGGATTTACCTGAATGCGGATGGCCGGTTTCTGCCCACCGCTTATACTGACCAGGCCAACTCCGCTGAGCTGCGAGATTTTCGGCGCTAGCCGCGTATCGACCAGATCCTCCACCTGCGACAAGGGCATCGCGCCGGACGTGATCCCCAGGGTCAAAATCGGAGCATCCGCCGGATTGACTTTGCTGTAGACCGGCGGAGTAGGCAGGTCGGAGGGAAGGTAACTCTGTGCGGCATTGATGGCCGCCTGCACTTCTTCTTCTGCCGCATCCATCTTCAGGGAAAGCGTGAACTGCAACACGATGACCGAGATGCCGCCGGCACTCGTCGACGTCATCTGGTTGAGGCCCTGCATTTCGCCGAACTGCCGTTCCAGCGGCGCTGTCACCGTGCTGGCCATCACGTCGGGGCTCGCGCCGGGATATTTCGTGAGCGCCTGAATCGTGGGGTAGTCGACCTGGGGCAGCGCGGAAACCGGCAACTGCTTAAAGGCAACGATGCCAGCGAGCAAAATTGCCGCCATCAGCAGCGAGGTCGCCACGGGCCGGAGAATAAATGGCCGGGACGGACTCACGGCGCTCCGGTCTCACTCGTGGTGGACGGCAATGGCATCGTGGAAATCTCCACTTTTGCGCCGTCCTGCAGCTTCTCGAAACTGCTGTTGGCTACTTCGTCTCCCGCATGAATGCCTTCCACAGCGATCATCCCCGCGTCGGAGACGCCCGTCTTCACGTTGGCTATCTTCGCCTGGCCATTCTGAATCAGGTACACGAAAGGCGCGTCGCCATTGTGTTGCACCGCGGACGACGGAATGAGAATCTGCTTCTGCAGGGTTCTCACCCGCAGACGCGCGTTCACAAACTGGTTCGGGAAAAGTGCATTATCCTGATTGTCGAAGGTGGCGCGCAGCCTTACCGTTCCCGTGGTTGTATCAATCTGGTTATCTACCGTGCCGAGTATTCCGGCGCCGAGTTTTTTCTGCATCTGCCTGTCCCAAGCTTCCACGGGAAGTTTCTTTCCGTGACCCATCTGGGCGAGCACTTCTCCCAGGCTATCTTCCGCGAGCGTAAAAATCACAGTGATGGGCTGGGTCTGCGTAATCACTACGAGAGTCGTGGTGCCGTCGGCTACAGCCAGGTTCCCCGGATCCACTAGGCGGAGCCCCACACGTCCGTTGATCGGCGAAGTGATGTGGCAGTACTCGATCTGGACCTGGTAGTAATGCACCGAGCCCTGGTCATACTTCACCGTGCCCTGATCCTGGAGCGCCACTTTCTCTTGGTCCTCCAGCGTCTGACGGGGAATGCCGTTGCGCGACCATGCCTCCTTGTAGCGCTCCAGATCCATCTGCGCCTCGGCCAGTAGCTGTCGGTCGTGCTCCAGCGTGCCCTGGGCCTGCTCCAGTTGCGCTTCATAGGGCCGGGCATCGAGATCGATCAGCGGGTCGCCCTTGTGTACAAACTGTCCTTCGTTGTAGCGAACGGCCGTGATGTGGCCGGTCACCTGAGCAGTGACCGAGTCGGTATAGACGGGCGTAACGGTGCCAATTGCTTCCAGATAAACGCCAATGCTCCCCAGCTTCGCCGTGGCGATCGTCACCGGCACAGGCCCCGTCATCATGTGGCGTCCGCCTGTCTGAGCCCCTGCCGCGGCCGTTTCACGATGGCGAAGGACAGCGACAAACAGCAGAGCGAAGAGGAGAAGAACGGCACCCCAAACCCACCGATGGCGTCGTTTAGGCGAGTCAGTGAAACTTTGCGAAGGCAAGGTGGGTTCCCGTGAAGCCCGGGACGCCGATTCTTTGGGTTCTGGCTTGTCGTGTTGCATCAAAGCTCTGTTGACGAAGCGTCGCGGGGACGCGTTACAACGGTCGCGCCGCAATAGCGAAACGGTGACATCCTGCCTGCGCAGGCAGGCGTAGCCATTGCAGTTCACCGCATGGAACAGCAACACGGATGCCAGAGACGAGGGGAAGAAATCGGGGAAGCACCGCGAAAAAGAACACCAAATTCGTTGTTTTTTAAGCCGTTAGCGCCGTCGCCATTCCTGCGGCGACTGGCCTTCCTGTTGTACGCATGACAGCGCGTCCAACAGGCCGACGCCCGCGTCTCAGCCGGCTCGCCCGAAGTCGAAACCAGAACTGTTAATCGCCTATTCTGCGGATTCCATTGGCAGGCCGTGTTTCTGTTTGCATTTAGCGGGCGACGACTCCCCCGCTGGTGTTGGTGTCCCTCGCCAAAAACTTCATCCGCGACGACGAACGGCACGATTCTCGGCCGTGAATCCCAGCCCTAACTGCCCTCACCAATCCCGCGCATCAGCTAACCGGGCACGACCACTAGCTCGTCTCTCGGTATTGCGTCCAGCGTCGCCCGGTCGATATTGAGATGCGCCATCACCAGCTCGGGTGGTGTGTGCGCCAACCACTCCGAGAGCGACAGGTCTTGATAGAAGCCGCTTTTGAACATCTCCAGGAAGATCAGGTCTGTATTCCCTGTATTCTCGATGTAATGCAACAGGGTTTTTTCCACGTATCCTACGTCTCCCTCCTGAAAGTCCATCGTGCGCGCGCGGTTACCTGTCGACACCACCGTCATTCTTCCCTTGCCAGCGATGTAGTACTGCCATTCGTCGGCGTTGGGGTGCCAGTGCAGTTCCCGCAGCCCTCCCGGGTGAACCGTGACCATGGCCATCGCAACGTTAGTTGAGGCCTTGAACGTGCTCGAATCAACGATGCGTACCTCTCCGCCTTTCGTGCGCTTCGTCGGGGGCATTTCCATGGTGCGAAAAGCGAAATCGCTCGACGACTTCCCAAGTGTTCCTGCGGCTGCTTTCTGGTCCGCCTCCAGCGCCCCGGGAACAGCAGTCTGGAAAATGAATAACTCTCGTTTCGGGACGTTCTTTAAAGCCACTTGCGAAACCCCGAAGTTCTTTGACAGGACCTCCGGCGGCAGGTGCGCCATCGAGTCGCTCAGCAGAACCGTCTCTGACTCCGAGAAATTTCCGTCGTCGAATACCAGCATGAATTCCGTACCGTCCGGCCCAAGGCCTTGAATCGAATGTGGAATCCCGCTGGGGAAATACCACAGATCGTTTTTCTTCACATCGGCAACAAAACTCTTGCCGTCCCGATCAATGGCCGTGATCCGCGCCGTCCCATAGAGCATGAACGCCCACTCGTCCGCCGTGTGCCAGTGCAGTTCACGAACGCCTCCGGCTGTGAGTCTCATGTTTACGCCTGCCAGGGTCTTCGAGACGGGTAGTTCCCGAACAGTCACTTCCCGTGACCATCCGCCTTCGTAAGTCCGCTTGTTTGCAAAAGAGAACGGATATTTGAACGTTTGAACCAGGCTCTTGGAATCGGTGGCGGGTGGCCACGCGGAATCCGGGTTCTGTGTGCCCAGGCCGTTATTTGCGGGACCCGGATCGCTCCGGTCAGTCTTGCCAGCCTGTTGGCCCTCCTGCGCCATAGCGCCGCTTACCGCCAAACCGCCAGCCACAGCGGCCAGGGCAGCCGATCCGACTCCAAGAAACCCACGCCGCGAAACTTGATTCTTGTTGCCGTCATTTTCCATTCTGCGTAGCTCCTCCATGTGAATACCGGTTGCGATAGTGTTATTTCCCCATAGGGTGTGATGCGCAAGGCCCGCCGATGGTAAGAAGCGAAAATCGCACCGGGACGCCAGTAGTCCTTAGCCGGCAGATAACCGCTGTTGGCATAAATCTGGCTGGCCGCGTCCGCGAATGGGGTAATGATCCGCATAATTCCCCCGGCTCCAGTCACGGAAGGCGCTTGGTTTCTACTCGATTCCCCGTCTTTTGCCCCGACCAGCCACCAACAAGGAAGCGCTTCGTTTGCCCACCCGCGACCGCTTTGGTACAGTGCCAACACCACCTGGCAACAGCAATCGAGGAGGAGGCCGTGGCCATCTCGCAAAAGCAGCTCGACCTTCTTGCCTGTCCCGTGTGCAAGACGCCTATCAAGCTGACGCCGGACCATAAAGGATTGCAGTGCCTAACGTGCCGGCGCGTCTATCCAATTCGCGACGAAATCCCCGTTATGTTGCCTGAAGAGGCGACGGTAGCCGCCGAATAGCGCAGGCACATCCTTTGCGATTCACCTTCTTCGATGCCCAGTAAGAGTAAGACCAATGCCGATCGTCTGATGCGACTGGTCCCTCGCCTGCGCGGAAAGCGCATCGGCGTCCTCGGCGACCTCATGCTGGACCGCTATCTTTGGGGCACCGCCTCGCGCCTTTCGCCGGAAGCCGCCGTTCCCGTGGTTGATTTCGTCGAGCAGAGCGAATGCCTCGGCGGCGCAGGCAACGTGGCGGCCAATCTATCCGCTCTCGGCGCGCGTGTGGAGTGCTTCGGCGCCATCGGCAACGACGAGCCGGGACGCGCGCTGCGCAACTGCTTGCGCGCTGCACACATCGTTGACAAAGGCGCGCTCGCTGACCCACGGCGTGTGACCACCGTCAAGACGCGCATCATCGCCCGCCATCAACAAGTCGTGCGCGTCGATCGCGAGCGTCGCGAGCCGCTGCGCCCCGATACCGAGGAGCGGCTCCTGCGCGCCCTGTTCACCGCCTTGAAGCAACTCGACGCCCTGGTGCTCTCTGACTATGACAAAGGCCTAGTCACCGACAATTTCGCCGAACGTGTTCTCAGTGCGTGCCACCAATTGCGCGTGGCCGTTTTCGTGAAGCCCAAAACTTCGCGCCTCTATGCCTATCGCGGCGCGCGCGCCATCGTCTGCAATGCCAAGGAAGCGGGATTCTTTGTCACGCGCTCGCTCGGAGATGAAAAATCGGTCGAGGAGGCGGGACGCGCCTTGCTCGCGCATTTTGGCTGCGGAGCAGTGCTTATCACCCGTGGCGAAAAAGGCATGAGCCTCATCGAAGAAACCTCGCCGCGCGCTCTGCACATTCCCGCGACCGGATTTGAAGTCACATACGCGCGCATTGGCCAGCCCGGCGTTGACAACACCGCCAGCGGTCGCCAGGTCTTCGACGTGACCGGTGCCGGCGACACCGTGCTGAGCGTCCTCGCGCTCGCCGCCGCGGCAGGCGCTCCTCTTCCCGACGCCGCCGTCCTCGCCAACGCCGCCGCCGGCGTAGCCGTCAGCAAGCTCGGTACCGCCACGGTCACGCCCGAAGAATTAACTCGCGCCCTAGACGAAATTCGCCGTTAACAACGCACAAAGCATTCTATGGAGTGCGGCAGTCTTGTTTACCCTGAGCCTGCCTGCCGCAGGCGGGCCTCGAAGGGCTGCCGCTTTCACAGCGTAAACACAGCGACAGCGCCCAAAAGGAGCAGGGACTGCTAGGGGAACATTGTCTTACGGCGGGAAACTAAATGATTTGTCTTCCGTATTCATCCACACCGTCACCACACGCGTTCTGCGGCTCTTCTCCGCATCCGTTGCATCCGGCGTCGGAGAAAACGGACTCACTGCAACTTCCACCACCACGCTGTTGCTCGACCCGCTCGGCGTACTTATTTTAATGATCTTGTAGCTCTTCACCGGCCCATAATATCCGTTCGGTCCCCAATCCGCCAAAAAGTCCTGCGAACGGTAGCTAGGTCCTGCCTTCCAAAGTTGATAAGCGGTTTTCGTGTCGCCGGCAACCAGCGCATCAAAAAAGCGTTGCGCCGCTCGTTGCTCGGGATAAAACCGAAACGTCAAGTAGAGCACCACGGCGGCCAACAATACCAGCGCGCCCGCCACGAATTTTAAATGCCGAGATCTGTTGGAAGTTTCAACCGGCGGTTCAAGAAGGGCCATCAAGAGTCTCCGCAATGCGAGCGTAGCATAGGAAGGCGCTATTGTTTACCTGAGCTTACGAAGGGCACGCGCCAACTTCCGCAAGCCCGCATGTAAACAATTGCTGATGGGGGGGAGTCTCCAAGGGCGCGAAAATCAGATCAAGCTACGCCTCCAGCGCCCCACCGGCGCCTTCCGGCAATTCAATCTGATATTTCGTGCGCGCCTTCTCCGCATGCTGCTCCAGCGCCAG
>DATFVD010000436.1:0-3967 GCA_035260505.1 Terriglobales bacterium | reverse complement strand
GGGAGTGTCTGGAGATAAATTGGTTTAAGGAACCGCAGCCGGAAGGACACCTATGAGTGGGGAGTACAATCCCTCTCCGGAGGGCAATCCATCGTTTCTGGCGCGTCGGAACCGATTCCAGACAGCGCTGGTGAAGTTCATTGGCAAACGCACTCCGAAATGCCGCGAGGTGGTGCGGATCCTTTCACGGTCCATGGACTCCAAACTCCCGCTCACGATGCGAATCAAGCTGCGTTTGCATTATTTGATTTGTGTTTGGTGCCAGCGTTACGCGAAGCAGTTGAACGTGTTACGCAAGATCGCCTCATCGGCTCCGGATCACGTCGACGAGTTTTCTCAGGATGCGCTTTCGTCCACAGCCAAGGAGCGGATGAAGGAGGCGCTTCGCAGAAATCGCCGTGACTAAGAGATGGCGCGTCCGACCCGATCAGATATGCTGAGGGTGATATCACGTGATCAATCGAGGGCATCAGCGCTAAGCCATTCACAGAGACAGACGCTGCGAAAAGAGCTTCAAACCGTCGCCCGGCGGCTGAACGTCCAATGTTATACTCAGGTTTTTGAATTCTACATTCTGCATTCGTCGCTTGTACGTAATTCTACGTATAGACGTCATGCCAGATCCGAAGTCTGTTAGTTAACTCACCGTTTTTAACTCCGTACATTGCAGGCAACGGTACAGCAACTGGCCTAGGGTGATGCACATGCCACGCATCTTTAGTTAGGTCATTTTAAAGATATTGTTATGGACTTCGTAGAAAAGCTTTTTCATGTGTCGCCGGATGGCGGCAGTGGCGCATATGAAGCGCTGATAGTTGTGCTTGCGGGATCGCTGATCTTCGCAATTGCGTTTCTCCGATATTTTCGAACTCGGTCCGCGCGAAAGGACCGACCGGACAAAAGATAGCGCTCCCTTACCGTGCATGTGCGTGCTATTTTTCGAATGCAGCTTAGGAGGCAAATGTCGACCCAGGATCCAAAGATCGGAGACGGGAAGAAAAAGACTGCGGGGAAGGCGTCACAGCCGGTTCGTCTGAAATCGGCCGGGAAGGGCAAAGCAGTCTATAAAGATGCGTTTGATGAATCTCCCGAAGAGAAACATATCCACACACGTCGACCTTTGCCCCCGGTCCCGGAGGCGCCGGCCGAAGATTCTGAGCAGGGCCACTAGGGCAAACCGGCGGTTTTCGCTTGCGTGTACGGTCGAATACCGGCCAACCACCCCTCGAGCGAATAAAGGCATCTATGAAGACAAGGATTCCCCCAAAGAGAACTGCGGGCAAGCAGGGACCACCAGGTAAGAAACCTAAGGCGAGAGCCGCCGGAGTCCGGTTACGGGTACCGTCACGCCAACCGGTCCAGGTCAAGCATCTCGCGCAGCTACCGAAGTATGTCAGGCCAAAGAAAATTCATCCGCGACGAACGTTGCCGCTTGTAAAAGAAGGGCTGGAACGCGAGTTCCACAGTCTGACGCGTCAGGTTGTCTTCCATCGGGCGTTGCCAGTGGCGATGCCTCTGGCAGCTGCAGACGAATTAGTACTGGTAACGAACACGGCATTAACGTCCCCAGGAACGCAACAACGCGCATCCAGCGTTGGAGAGCCGAGCGTCGCCATGAACGGCCAGGTTGTATTCTATAGTGGGAACTGGTATGCGGCCATGTCATCGGACGGAGGAAATACCTTCAGCTACGTCGACCCGGCCAAATCATTCTTAGATGCCGATCCACCTAGTTCGAACTTCTGCTGCGATCAAGTGGTCCAGTATATTAGCCAAATCGACACATTCGTTTGGCTGATGCAGTACGGCCCGGATACGGGAGACAACATCCAACGATTGGCATTCGCTTCCACCGTCGAAGTGGTTCAGGGCCATTGGCGGCTGTTTGATATTACGACGCACATCTTGGGCGTCTCCGGCGCATTCATGGACTTCCCCGATCTCGCGCTTGGCTCCACCTGTCTCTATGTAACAACAAATATCTTTGGGAGTGCGAACCAGGTAGGGTCAGCGGTTATCCGTATTCCGTTCTCGGGCATCCAGAACGAAGACGTTATAGCACAACCTTTCGTTTCGATGGATTTCCAAAGCTTCCGCCTGGCGCAGAATTGCGGGAAGAATGCATTCTTTGCAGCTCATCAGGACACCAGCACGCTAATGCTTTTTTCTTGGGACGAGGAGCAAAGTGCCCCTGTTTCGCACGCCGTCGGTGTGGCGCGGTGGATCGGCGGCAACGGCTATCAGTCGCGGACTCCTGACGGGCGAAGATGGCTAGATCGAGCGGACCCGCGAATTACTGGAGCGACGTTGGCTGGTAACGAACTGTGGTTCGCGTGGACCGTCGATCGCGGCTCAAACCAGCGGCCTAGGCCTTTTGTACAGATAGCGCGAATTGATTCCTCGAACCTGACCCTGATAGAGAACGTCAACATCTTCGATCCGGACTCCGCGGTTAGCTATGCGGCGCTCAGCACAAATGCGAATAATGAGGTCGGCGTATGCTACATGATCGGTGGCGGATCCCGCTTTCCATCGCATGTCGTGGGGATTCTCACCGGCTCTCGCAAGGACGTGGTGGTAGCCACGAGCGACCGTGGACCGCTCGATCCCCAGAGCGGAAAAGGTGAATGGGGAGATTACCTGACGGTGCGTCCCGTTTTCCCCGACCGGAATCTCTTCGGTGCGACCGGCTACACGATGAAGGGTCCAGGCGATGGATCGAACCAGGATGCAACACCACGTTTCGTGGTTTTTGGGCGTGCCGGGGCTACCGGAGCCTCCTTGGGAGCCGTTGGCGGCACTACCACAGCTGCTGGACCGAGAGCTGCCGGCCCTGCCGATGGCAATGGCGCCCCGATTACGGATGTCAATTCTTTGCCCGTTGTCAGCGCCGATGTGGCGGCCCAGATCAAAGCGTGGGCGATGGCCCAAGGGGGAGCGCCTCAGGCGGTCGTGGGGGTGTCAGCTGAATTACTTCCAGTAGGGCTGAAGTTCGTCACCCAGCCAGGAGTCGAACGGTGGCCGGTCAAGACCGGAACTGACCCGGATGTAGGCAAGGTAGGAAAGAACGTGATCAACGGACAGTCGCTGGGGGCGGGCATCGTGCCGACGACCGTGGAAGAGTTGATTCGCATCCCTCGCTCTGCCGATATGACGCCACCCACTTCCGAGTTTCCCGAGTTTCAACAAAAGCGGAAGGAACCTGTAGAAACGACGATTTGGCAAATCGAAGCCGACATTATCGCTCTTAAACAGGAAACGGACGGAGATTATCACCTGGTCTTGCAGGGTGCCAGCGGGCAAACGATGATTGGTGAGATTCCAACTCCGCAGCCACCTTTCGTGGACGCGTCGAGCCCGTGGCTCGACAACATCAAAGTGGCCCGGCAAGCCGTGGACGACAAGCTGGTGAGCAAGCTTTCGCCCGCGGATTTCGTTCCCCTGGACGACATGCTCGCCCCCAGAAAATCGCTTTCTGTTCAACCGGCGGCAACACCTTCCGTGCCGGCCTCGTTCCAAACTCCGAAAGAGAGCGCGCAGCAGCCCCTGCCGGCGTTCAAAACAAAAGTTCCAGCTACTCCTGCGAGAATAACTGGCGTCGGCTTCTTCGACAAAATCCACGGGCAGATGGGCGTCGCCCTATTGAATGGAATCGAGCTTCACTCCGTCTTGAAGATAGAATGGCTCTAGCGGCGGTCGATTTACAAAGGCGTCACAGCTGATAGGGCTGCAGCAGCTAGGGGTCCAGAGGATTAGGGACGCGTCTTAACGGCGTGCTTCCTTTTTTTTGGAATACTCATGTTTCTCAACTTGACCACGGATTGGATTGGTTAGGTGCGGTTACTTCCCGGCAAGGAAGTCCCTGATATGCCGCTCAGCTTGCCGAAGGATTGTGTCCGAGAAACCGGGGTCATCGACAACGCGAGCCATCGTGAGAGCGCCGATCATCGTCGACATGACAACCAGG
>DATFVD010000435.1:0-24147 GCA_035260505.1 Terriglobales bacterium | reverse complement strand
TGCCGCCGATGGTGTCTTGAAGGCAATTTACGTGAAAGAGCATCAGTTCGTAACGAAAGGGACCCTCATGGGGGAAATTGCCTGTGATGACCTGAACGCTATGTTACAGACCGCACTCGCGGAGGCTGATGGTACACGTCAGGCAAGGATCCGTCTCCTGAGAGGTGCACGTGACGAGGAAAAGAGAATAGGCGCCAAAAAAACGGCAGCGGCTCAGGCAACACTCGCGGAGGCTACATCACGGCTGAGTATGCAGCGCGCCCTGTATGAAGGCGGAGAGATCTCTCGCACTGCTTATGAGCAAGCGGATCGCGACTTCGGTGTCGCGGAAGCTAACTTCCAGGCTGCCGTTCGAACCGAGGAATTGCTTGCCGCGCCACCGTTGGAGGAAGATAAGGCGCGGGCAGATGCGGAAGTGCTCGCCGCGGAGGGCCGCGTGCGAACTGCACAAGAACGGATCAGAAAGTGCGCGATTCTGGCTCCGATTACTGGAACTGTTCTAAGAGTCTACGCCAGAGCTGGGGAATCCTTTAGCACAGTCACTCCTCGCCCCTTGTTCAGTCTGGCAGATGCTTCTGCTCGGCGCGTAAAGGCGGAAGTAGACGAGAGAGATCTCGGTAAAGTCACGATTGGCCAGAAAGTCATCATCCAAGCCGACGGCCTTGGCGGGAAGAAGCTCGCCGGAACTGTAGCGAACATATCTGCGGTCATGGGCAGAAAGAGCGTCTACACAGACGATCCATCTGACAAGATCGATCGCGACGTTCTGGAAGCGGTAATCGATCTAACAGACGACGCACAATCACTGCCCATCGGACTTAGAGTCACCGTGCAGTTCTTATCTAATGGTTTGCCGAAACGGTAAGCTGGTTTGCCGAAACGGTAAGCACTGTGGGCGCTAGCCCTGGCTGCCGACTATAAAGCGGACTCGGTATTGGCGAGCAGTATTTACAGGTCGTATAAGCTGTCCTGTCGTTCGAGTACAACCCAAATACGATACTTTCCGGTTGAGGGGGCTCCCCAATTTTACAATGGAAATCGTGTAGATTGGCTCGAGGTTCCGGAGGTGAAGCACCCGCGGAAGATGAATCTATATACGAGAGCCGCCTGCGATTTCGTTCCGAGCAAATCCAGCTTCTGCGAGCGCGAAGTACCGTTGTTCCAGAATACAAGACTCGCCAGACCGTTACACTGAAGATGGATTATGCCTAGCGTACGAATCGATATATGGCTCTGGACCGCTAGATTTTTTAAGACGCGTGCACTGGCGAAACGTGCCTGTGAACTCGGCAGGATCGAGTCGAACGGCCAACCGGCCAAGCCAGCACGCGAGGTCCGTGTCGGCGACCGGCTGCGAGTGACAACCGACGGCGGCGACTTTCAGGTGGAGGTGCTGCAGTTGAGCGCAGTGCGTGGCCCGGCCGCGGTTGCCCGAGGGCTCTATTTCGAGACGGAGGCAAGCCGTGAATTGCGGAAGAAACTGGCAGACGAGCAAAAAGCGCTGAAACAGTTCGAAGAGTTACCCACAAGCAGACCATCAAAACGCGATCGTCGGAAGATTATCCAGTTTCGGGGGAGAGCCTGATCAGTTGAATAACCGCCCGATCTGCAGGAAACGTTTTTTGTATTTCGCCTCGCTATGCCACGCGATACACGGGAGGGCATGAAGTAGCCGCTCGGGTCCGCAGCCTTCGATGGAAAGGCGCTCGCCGAGGTTGCAGGGGTAGGCGCGTATCTTAAACACCTTCGGATGCGTAGTGATAGATATGGATGATCCACGCGCCACGAGTGTTCCCGGCCCCTTCGAGGCCCGGTACCTCGCATTCCTCGAAACGATCACCACGCTCCGCCCCAGCCTGCACCGTTATTGTGCACGGATGACCGGTTCGGTCCTGGACGGCGAGGACGTAGTCCAGGAGGCTCTGTTTGAGGCTTATCGAAAGCTGGATCAATTCGACGATCGCCGTCCGCTCGCCCCGTGGCTGTTCCGAATTGCACATAATCGTTGCATTGATTTCTTGCGCCGCCGAAACGTTCGGAACGAAGTAGAGGTAGCCGTCATGAAGCCGGATCGGGTCATGCCAGTTGAGCCTGCCGGACACGAACTTGGGCGCGCAGTCGAACACCTGGTGCTGAGTCTTCCTCCGAAGGAACGCGCCTGTGTGCTTCTGAAGGACGTTTTTGACTACACGCTCGAAGAAATCGCGGAACTGGTTGACTCCACTGTGGGCGGTGTCAAGGCGGCGCTCAACCGCGGCCGGTCGAAATTGGCAGCCTTGCCGGAACAACGGACGCCGCCACAGAAGAAGAACGCGGAGATGTCGAAGCTGTTACATCTCTACGTCGAGCGATTCAATCGACGCGATTGGAATGGACTCCGTGAACTGATCGCCGCCGACGCTCGCCTGCAGGTGGCAGATCGATTCGCCGGCCGGCTGGACGGCTCACCGTACTTCGGAAACTACGAGCGGTGGCCGGTTCCGTGGCATATGGCCATGGGTGAAGTGGACGGCGAACCGGTGGTCGTCATCCTGCGACAGGACGTAAGCGGTTGGACGCCCATGTCCTTCGTTCGCCTCGATGTGGTTAATGGCCGCATCGAACGCATCGCGGATTTCGTGCACTGCCCGTGGATTCTTGCGGCCGCGACGTCTGTCGTCACCGAGCCCTCCTGAAATGAAACCGCCCTGAATACGTATCTCAGCTTGCTTGAGAGACGTATTACAGAATAGGAAGGTATTTCAATCGAGGAGACGAGACAAAAATGCGGAACATTATGGCAGGGATGGTCCTACTTTTGGTGAGTACGCAAGCGGCGATGATGTGCGGGCAGAGCCCCCAGTATCCTCCGGTCAGCGAGTATATGATGGCGCCGGAAACCGAGGTGGCGTTAGCCAGAAGTGGTGCCCCGGCAAACATCTCAGAACGGGCGACGATCAAGGTGTTAACGACATCCGGCTACCGGGTGGCTCGCGAGGGGGACAACGGGTTTGTCTGCGTGGTGATGCGTGGGTGGTCTGCCCCGACATATACCCCTGCACAGTTTCGAGACCTGGTGTATGACCCGAAGGTCCATGCGCCCATCTGTTTCAACCCGGCAGCGTCGCGGACGGTAATGCCTTATTACGAGCTGCGAACCAAATTTGGGATGGAGGGCAAGACGCCGGACCAGATCGCTGAGGGTCTCCAGGCAGCCTATGTCAAAGGCGAGTTACCCAAAAGGGAAGGTGTCAGCTTCGCGTATATGTGGTCTGCGGATCAGCATCTCGGATCGGGAATCGGCCATTGGCATCCGCACATGATGGTCTTCTGCCCATACTACGAAAACTCGATGGTCGGCGGTAACCCATTCGGTGCCCCGCTTCCGCAAGTGACGGACGACGCTGGAACACCATTCGCCGTAGTCGTAATTCCGGTGGACGACCGATTAGCCATCAAAGCCCAGCAGAAGTAGGGATGCGCCACCGCTAGCAAGATGCAGATTTCTGAGTCGAAAAAGAAAGGAAGAATCGCGATGCAAACCGAACTCCAAACCGAGCTGCAAGAGTTTTTGAGACATTGGGAGCGAGAAACAGATGGCATGCTCGACCTGCTGCGTGCACTACCGGCGGATCAGTACGATTTTCGTCCGGACACGGGTGGCCGATCAATCGGGGAACTGGCGTGGCACCTCGCAGAAGTCGATGCTTATGTGTCACTAGGCATCGAACAGGGCGAATTCAAGTTCGACACCAACAAACCGCCACACATCGACCGTCCGAGAACAATAGAAGCGCTCGCGCCCGCATTCCGTGTAGTGCACGACGAGGCCGTCACTAGAGTGGCTCGGCTTCAGTCTCACGACTGGGGGCGCGAGATCCGATACGCGGATGGCGAACTCTGGAGCATTGGCAATCTGCTCTGGCGCAAGCTGTTGATGCATGCGGTTCATCACCGTGGCCAATTGACGTTACTTTGCAGGCTCGCTGGCGGTGTTCCTCCCGGTCTGTTCGGCCGAACCCGGGAAGAGACTCCCGCGCGTCGCGTCCTGACACATTCGCGAGATAATGCGTGATCGATTCCAGAAGCAGCTTGACTCAGAGGCCGCTCCCGCAATCGAACTACTGCGGGTACCAGTCGAGCAATCGGACTTCGATCCCGGTTCCTTCCAGCCGCTTTTGAAACGCGCTGAGATCGGAACCGCGGTAATGATACGGAATCACAACCTTCGGGTGGAATGCCTTCACCGCATCCGCTGCTTCGTCGGGAGGCATGGTGTAAGGAAGATTCATGCAGACGAATGCCACGTCGACGTTTTTCAGAGCGCGCATTTCCGGCACACCTTCCGTGTCTCCGGAAAAGTAAAAACGCACGCCGCCATAGGTGAGCACATATCCGTTCCCGGTCCCCTTCTCGTGGAACAGTTTGCCCGGAGCTGGACCGCGCGTTGGGTTAAGGTTATAGGCGGGGACAGCCTCGATGGTCCAGCCCTGCCATGTTTTGGATTCACCATTAGCAATCGGTCTTGCAGCCGTGACCGTGGGCACCACGGCGAGGGGGGCCAGAATGTCCGTTCCGGACTTTCTGATTTCGGCAATGGAAGCCGGATCCATGTGATCTGGGTGAGCGTGGGTAATAAGGATAAGATCCGCTTTTGAGGATCCGGGGAACTTTGCCGGTTTGGCAGGGTCAAGATATATGGTTTTGCCCCCCGCTTCGATCAGGGTGCTGGCGTGATACAACGGAGTGATCCTGACCTCTCCCGCCGAGGTCGGAAACGTCTGCGGAGCCGCCGCGGAATATGCAAAGTACGACGTACTGAAGAAGAAGCAAGCGAGAGCCAGAAGCAGTTTCATCTCAACCTCACGTAAATTGTCGATCGCGGCATAAACGCCCTTTACAATGAATCCCGCAGCGTCCAGTCGACCATACATAATCTTAAGGCTGACTGGACGGTCGGCCTAGATTTAAATGTCGGCCTAGATTCAAATAAAGTGCGAAATAAAGCAACTTCTCCCGCGACCGGGCGAAGCGATTCGTCATCTAAGAAACCTCTGACAGTACGGACGGGCGATTTGATTTCGACGGATTGACGATAGTCAGGGTCCGACGAGCCTTCCTGGCCAGACCGGAGTGTTGCATGCCTCGTGCAGAAATTGGTGCGGAAAGAATCGCTGCAGTTCACGATGAACTCCTTGAGCGATGGTCTGACGCTCGCTGCCGAAGCGATGCACTCTTCAATTTGGTGCGCGAGAACGCCCTTTATGAGCGGCCGATTCCGGAGCGCCATCGCATCATTTTTTATCTCGGACATCTCGAGGCATTCGATTGGAATTTACTGAACGGAAGTATCTTCGGGCTGAAGAGTCTCCACCCCGAATTTGATCGGCTATTTGCCTTTGGCATCGATCCAGTCGGCGGCGGCCTTCCTACCGATCTGCCATCCGACTGGCCCGCCGTGGATGTCGTCCGCGATTACGTCAACAATATCCGCAACTGTCTCGACACGAACGTTGAAAAGCTAATTCTCGAACCGCACTTTCGCACGGACGACGGTTTCTCTCTGGACACCTTGCTTAATGTAGCGATTGAGCATCGGTTGATGCATATCGAGACACTGTCCTACATGCTGCATCAGTTGCCACTGGACACGAAGGTGCGGCCGAGAGCGCAGCAAGCAGTATCGGCGAATCTTGCTCTTCCGCCAGTCGCACACCGGATGGTCAGTGTGCCCGCCGGCGTCATAACTCTCGGTCTCGCTCGGGACGCTAAAGACTTTGGCTGGGACAACGAGTATGAGGGTCACACGGTCGAAGTTCCTGCGTTTGAGATTGACCGGTACAAGGTGACAAACCGGCAGTATCTCGAGTTCATGGCGGCGGGAGGTTATGAGACACGCGCTTTCTGGAACGATGATGACTGGAACTGGAAGACTGCGGGTGGAATTTCTCATCCGTTGTTCTGGAAGAAGGACGGCGATCGGTGGTTGTACCGCACCATGTTCGACGAAGTCCAGTTCGACGAAGTGGTGCTGGACTGGCCGGTGTATGTGAGTCAAGCGGAAGCTAGTGCGTACGCGCGCTGGGCAGGGAAGTCGCTTCCCACCGAACAGGAATGGCAGCGCACTGCCTACGGCACCGTCGACGGAAATGCAAGGTTTTACCCGTGGGGCAGTGAAACGCCCAATAAAAAGCTCGGCAATTTCGACTTTCACCACTGGGACCCCGTGCCGGTATATGCGTTTCCAGAAGGCCAAAGCGCTTTCGGCATTCACGATATGTTAGGCAACGGATGGGAATGGACCTCCACCGCTTTCGCTCCGTATCCTGGTTTCACACCATTTCCTTTCTACCTTGGATACTCTGCAGATTTCTTCGATGGCAAGCATTTCGTGATGAAGGGCGGCTCGGCGCGCACTGCTGCGAGCATGCTGCGGCCCACGTTTCGCAACTGGTTCCAGCCTCATTATCAATACGTGTACGCTGGTTTTCGATGCGTACGCCGGCGGATGCCGAAGGGGATATAAAATGCTCATTCATGCCATCAATAAACCCACTTATGAATTCGCCGCCGACGTGCGAGCCGGTCTCGCCCGGTCAGGACAGAAAGAACTCCCCTCCAAGTACCTCTACGACGACGTGGGCTCGGCGCTCTTTGAAGTGATCAGCCATCTGCTTGAATATGGACTCACTCGGGCCGACGAGCGTTTGCTGCAACAGCATGCCGCCGAGATTGTGGATCGCCTGGAATCCCCGGTCGCCGTGGCCGAACTTGGCAGCGGTAGTGGCAAGAAGACCCGTTGGATACTCGAGGCGATCAGCCGTCGTGAGCCGACTTTCTATTATCCGGTTGAAATATCCCGCTCAGCTTTAGTCATGTGCGAGCGGGAACTCAGCGACATTGATTCCATCAGCATTGTGGGTTTTGAGCGCGAGTATCTTGATGGGTTGCTGGAGGTGGCCGCGCACCGGCGGCGCGGTCAGCATCTCTTCGTGTTGTTTCTGGGGAGCACCATAGGGAATTTCGATCGTCCCGCTGGAGTAAAATTCCTGGCGGAGGTACGGCGCATTCTCGAGCCCGGAGACTCACTTCTTCTCGGAACGGACTTGGAAAAATCCAGTGAACAATTGCTGCGGGCCTATGACGACGAACTGGGAGTGACCGCTGCTTTTAATCTCAACCTGTTGGCCCGGATCAATCGCGAACTCGATGCCGATTTCGACTTGAGCCAGTTTGCCCACGTCGCGAGGATCAATCACGAAGCCCGAAGCGTCGAAATGCATCTGCGATCTAAATGTCAGCAGACGGTCCGTATTCCGGCGGCGGATCTGCGTGTCGAGTTTCTGGAGGGCGAGACCATCTGGACGGAGAGCAGCCACAAATACTCCGCCAGGGAGGTCTTCGAGATGGCGCGCAATGCCGGGTTCTATTGCCAGTCCCAATGGGTTGATGAGCAGTGGCCGTTTGCGGAGAGCCTGCTCATGGCGGAATAGCTGTATCATGCTTCACGAGTAGCCCATGGAGGACGCGATGGCAGAAGAATGTACCCACCTCGATCAGATCAAAGTGAGAAAAACGAGCAAACATGTTTGTGAGGACTGCGTTAAGACCGGCGATTCCTGGGTCCATCTGCGCATGTGCCTCGTCTGCGGGCATACCGGTTGCTGCGACTCGTCCAAGAATAAACACGCCACTAAACACTTTCACAATACGAACCATCCCCTTATCCGCTCGATCGAGCCCGGCGAAGCGTGGGTTTGGTGTTATGTAGACGAGATCGAGGCGGGGGAACTGGCAGCCTAAACACTCAAGATAGGATCCCGATGTGACGGGTTGCGGCGAGTCCGAAGCCGGACGATAATTACGCGACCAGAGTGTAGTTTGCTGTATCTAACCCTCTATACCTGATCACAAGTTCAGACTCTTGGTTCAGACTTGCTGTCTGAATTTTACCTTCTTCAATACCAGGGTTGAGGCCGCGCATGGCAAAACCGGTTTTGCTGAGTGTCGATGACGACTCCGATGTTCTGCGGGCGATTGAACGCGACTTGCGCTCGCAGTATGGCGCGGAGTATCGCGTCATCGGGAGTGATTCTCCCGAGGGCGCACTGGATCTGTTGAAGCAGTTAAAGGTGCGCAATGACAGCGTCGCCCTGCTGCTGGCGGACCAGCGCATGCCTCGGATGGACGGGGTCGTATTTCTACAGGAAGCAATGCACATCTTTCCCGATGCGAAGCGCGCGTTGCTGACCGCATATGCTGATACGAACGCAGCGATCAGCGCCATCAATCAGGCCAGCATCAATTACTTTTTCTTGAAGCCGTGGGATCCGCCGACTGAGCATCTGTATCCGCAACTGAATGACCTGCTCGATGACTGGCAAGCTTCCTATCGACCGGCGTTCCAGGGGATCCGTGTTCTGGGTACGCGCTGGTCGCCGCGATCGTACGAACTGCGCGACTTCCTGGCTCGCAATCGCGTTCCCTATCAGTGGATCGACGTGGAATTTTCGGCCAACGATCCAGAAACTAAACGTCTTGTTGAGGCCCTCGGCCCCGAGGCCGCGAACCTCCCGGTCGTACTCTTTCCCGACGGAACGAAGCTTCTGGAGAGCCTGCCAGCCGACGTTGCACAAAAAGTCGGCCTGCGGACGCGTGCCCAAACCGACTTTTATGATCTGGCGATTGTAGGCGGCGGACCGGCAGGACTGGCGGCCGCCGTTTATGGCGCGTCGGAGGGTTTGCACACGGTGATGATTGAGCGCGAAGCGCCTGGCGGCCAGGCCGGCATGAGTTCGCGAATCGAGAACTATCTTGGTTTTCCGGCCGGACTCAGCGGCAACGATCTGGCCCGGCGCGCGGTGGTGCAGGCTCAGCGTTTTGGCGTGGAAATCCTGTCTCCTCAGGAAGCGGTCGGGGTGCGTACTGAAGGATCTTATCGGTTTATCAAGCTGGCGGATGAAAGTGAAATATCCTGCCACGCCCTCATGATCGCGAGCGGAGTGCAGTGGCGGCGACTAGACGCTCCAGGAATCGATAAGCTGCAGGGCGCCGGTGTGTATTACGGTGGTGGTGCAACGGAAGCGCTTTCCTGCAGGGGAGAAATCGTCTACGTGGTGGGCGGCGCAAATTCGGCGGGCCAGGCGGCGATGAACTTTGCCAAATATGCGGAGCGCGTCGTCATGCTGGTGCGCGGGACTTCTCTCGCCAGCACGATGTCACAGTATCTGATCGATCAGATTAAAGAGACGCCTAACATTCAAGTGTGGGCCCACGCCAGTGTAGTCGAGGTGCATGGGGAAGCGCGCCTGGAAGAGATTTCGGTGCTATGTTCGGATACCCACAAGGTGGAACGGGTGCCGGCGAATTCGATCTTCATCTTTATTGGAGCCCTGCCGCGAACTGACTGGCTGGGAGTTCTGGTCGAACGAGATGAGCGAGGCTTCCTCTTGACCGGCCCCGACCTTATCCGTAACGGACAACGCCCCAAGGGGTGGACGCTAGACCGGGATCCATTCCTGCTCGAGACAAATATCCCCGGAATCTTTGCGGTGGGCGATGTGCGGCATGGTTCCGTGAAGCGCGTCGCTTCGGGCGTCGGCGAGGGATCGGTAGCGGTGCAATTCATCCATCAGTATTTGAGCAAGGTATAAATGGTCGACAATTCAGAACTACTTCGCGTTCCCGCGTTCGCTGATTTACCAGACGAACAGATCTCCTGGTTCCTCAGCCAGGCGCAGGAACTCCATCTCAAAGCGGGTGATTCCTACTTGCGCGCCGGCGATCCCGCGAACGTAATGTTCGTGATTCTGGAAGGCCAAGTTGAAATCCGCGGGGAGATTGGCGGTGAAACGGTTGCATTCCCCATTGATGCGGGCAATGTCACAGGAGCCCTTCCGTTTTCCAGGATGAAGCAGTTTACGGTGGGTGGGCGTGCAATCGTGGACACCCGCGCCTTAAAGTTTTCGGCGGCCCTGTTTCCCGATCTTGTGCATAAAATGCCGGAACTGGCCAAGCGCCTGGTGGGCCTGATGTCCGATCGTATCCGCGAAACCACTCGGATGGAACAACAGCGAGAGCGATTGGCCAGTCTGGGTAAGCTTTCGGCGGGTCTAGCTCATGAACTCAATAATCCGGCCTCTGCAGCCAAGCGCGCCACCAGTCAACTACGCAAGATCCTGAAGAAAATCAAAGATGCCAGCCTTGAACTGGGCAGGCGGGATCTCACTCCGGCACAGAAATCAGAAATTGAGAAATTGGAAGCGGCGTTCACCCTGCACGACGAACCTCCGCTCGATGCGCTGGCCATCAGTGACCTGGAAGAGCAGGTTGATTCCTTATTGCGCAGTCACGGGCAGAACGACTTGTGGCAACTGGCGGCTGATCTGGCGCGCAAGAACGTCAAGCCGGAAGTGCTGGAATCGTTATTCGCTGCACTCGATGCCGGCACAGCCAGAGCTGCCCTGGTGAGAATCGCTGCGTCGGTCGAGATCGGCAACCTGCTGAACGAAATTGAAAGCAGCACGTCGCGAATTTCTGATCTGGTTGGCGCGATCAAAGAATACACCTACATGGACCAGGCACCGGTGCAAAATGTCGATATCGTGAAAAGCCTGGAGACCACGCTTACCATCCTGAACCACAAGCTCAAACGCGGAGTGGAGGTGCAGCGCAATTACCAGCCCGTCCCGTTTCTGGTAAATTCATTCGGCAGCGAACTTAATCAGGTTTGGACCAATATCATTGATAACGCCATCGATGCGATGAGCGGAAAAGGCGAGCTTCGAGTACGAACCTATCAGGACGACGGTTGCGTCGTGGTGGAGATCGGCGACAACGGTCCAGGCATTTCGCCCGAAGTTGAGGCACATATCTTTGAACCATTCTTCACAACCAAGGGAGTAGGGCAGGGAACAGGGCTGGGCCTGGACACGGTTCAGCGCATTGTGAAAAAACACAGGGGCAACATTCAGGTCGATTCGAAACCGGGGGACACACGCTTTCAGGTATGGCTCCCGCTGGCGGAAGCTTCGATACCTGCAAATAGAATCCACAACTGAGAATCACAACTAAGGAGGAACCTTTATGCCCGCGCTCACGATAAAAGACGGCACGCATATCTTCTACAAGGACTGGGGAAAGGGCCAGCCCATAGTGTTCAGTCACGGCTGGCCGCTCAGCGCGGACGACTGGGACGGACAAATGTTGTTCTTCGGCCGGCAAGGCTATCGAGTCATCGCTCACGACCGGCGAGGTCACGGCCGTTCCACCCAGACGTGGGATGGAAACGAGATGAACACCTACGCCGACGATCTCGCGGCTCTGACTGAAAAACTCGACCTGAAGAATGCAATCCATGTGGGACACTCAACCGGCGGTGGAGAAGTTGCCCGTTACATCGGGCGGCATGGCACAAAACGTGTCGCCATGGCCGTGCTAATCGGCGCGGTGACACCGTTGATGGTGAAAACGGACAAGAATCCAGCTGGCGCGCCGATCTCAGTCTTCGACGACCTGCGAGCCCAACTTGTGACAAATCGGCCGCAGTTTTACAGGGACATTACGCTGCCGTTCTACGGCTACAACCGGCCGGGCGCCAAGATTTCGGAAGGCATCCGGGAGCACTGGTGGTTGCAGGGCATGATGGGAGGCGTTAAACCCCATTACGACTGCATCAAGGCTTTCTCCGAGACAGACTTCACGGAAGATCTCAAGAAGTTCGATGTACCGACGCTCATCCTGCACGGCGATGATGATCAGATCGTGCCTATCGACGCCTCAGCCCATCTCTCGTCCAAGATTGTTAAGGGCGCGACGCTGAAAGTCTATCCAGGTTTTCCGCACGGGATGCCGACCACCAACGCGGACCAGATCAATGAGGATCTGCTCGCGTTTTTCAAGCGCAGCGCGCAAGTGGCAGCCTGATGCTAACTGCGGTCGACCCAATCGTGCTGGTGGAGCGCCGGGCGCCATCGCCGAGCGCTCCACCGAGGCACCTAGAGCGGACATGCAGATGAGATTCTCAGACAAGGTTGTGCTTGTTGCCGGCGGAACCGGCGGACTCGGACGCGCGGTGAGCCTCGCGTTTCTGGAAGAAGGCGCCAAGGTCGTCGTCACCTACCGAGACCAAAAAGAGTTCGATACCCTGAAAAGCGAAGCCGGCGCAAGTGGCTTGGCGATTGAGGGCCACTATGTTGATGTCACCGACGAACCTGCTGTCGGTCAACTCCTCGCCAAAATTATCGCCGAACACGGCCGCTTGGACGCGTTGGTGAACACGGTGGGCGGCTACGCCGGCGGTGTGAACTTGTGGGAACTGGAGACGAAAGTTTTCGACCAGATGCTCGCGCTGAACTTGCGCTCGGGGTACGCCTTGTCTCGCGCTGCGATACCGGCGATGCTCAAACAGAAATATGGAGCGATTGTAAACATTGCGTCAAAAGCCGCGTTAGATCACGGCGCCGGTGCCGCCGCCTATGCGGCCTCAAAGGCAGGCGCATTGGCGCTGGTGGATTCGTTGGCCGCGGAAGTAAAAGGCACCGGGGTACGGGTGAACTCGGTTCTCCCCAGCATCATCGATACGGACGCGAACCGCAAGGCCATGCCTGGCGCTGACTTTGCTAAGTGGCCGAAGCCCCACGATATCGCGCGTGTCATCCTGTTTCTGTGCAGCAACGATGCCACGGTGATTCATGGCGCGGCCGTTCCGGTTTACGGGGACAGCTGAAACGTCTCGTGACACATCGCGACGCAGGTGACTTGCGCCTGCCTGTTTCCTGGACTCGCCTACGGCAGCAACCCCAACACTCCTACCCCGCTCGTCGTAGCCACATACACCTTGCCATTCGCAATTGTCGGGGTAATGAATTTGTTCCCGTTGCCAAAGTGGTCACGTCCGCCCGCAGCCTGGTTCGAGTTATATAACTCCATACCAAGATTTGTCGCGCTGTAAGCGTGCAGCACTGCTGGTGAGGCATTCTCCGCCGCCCACAAAATCAAATTGCTTGCCGAACTCCCGGAAATGCTAGGCGTAGCCCCCGGATAATTGAAGTGTGTGCTCGTCGCCGATGCAGGCGTGGAATTCAGCCGGCCGCTGGCGTTGAACGAGAAAGCTTTGATCGAGTCGCCCACTGCCCCATAGTAAATTCTCTTGCCGGCGAACGCCGGCGCCGAAAACACTTGCCCACCGAGCTCCCCGGTTACTTCCTGATAAATCTGACTGTTGTTGTTTGGATTAAACTTCCCCATGTTAACTCGATTTGCCAGATAGATGTTCGAGTCTTTTCCGGCGCCCACAACCAGGGAGTGGATCACTCCGCTAGCGTCTTTGAAATTCGGCACCACCATCGCGCCGCCCGAACCTAAGTCCTCGTCCGCATTCGACTCGCTCACCGTGTTGTACATGTTGAAGTAGTCGGACACGGCCAATTGACCATTCTTGATCGCGAGCTTCATGATCGCGTTTCCATAATCGCCATTCACCGGGAACCCGTTGGCATTTAGCGTCGTGTCAAACGTTCCATTCGCATCGAGAAAGTAGATATTTCCGTTCGAGTCCGCCGCGGGTCCCGCTCCTGCCGCCCAGATTGAGCCTTCATGCCCGTTCGGCGTGACGTTGAGTACCGACTGCCGCGCTAAGGTCGTCTCGTTGTAACTGATAATCCATCCCGTGTACGGCCGGATGTCACAGTGAGAAGCCCATGACGTATACAAGATGTGATTCACCAGTAATAGACCAGCCCGCTCCTTGTACTGCTTAGGATCAAAGATCACGTATCCGCCCTGGCTGTTATCACCCGTCCCTGGATACTTGGCTGCAACCTCCACGGGACCGGCAAACTCCTCGGTTCCGGTAGAAATGTCCAGCGCGTGCAAGCGCTGATGATAGGTAGCACTTGAGTCCTTACTCATAGCGACCACATAAATCGTCCCATGCAGCCCCGCTGTAAGATCGATTACCGGGGTAGAAGTAACTCCGATCTCCGGCGTAACCTGACCGCAACCACGATTATCCGAAGAAGTCTCGCCCGCCGCAAGCGTCGTCACTTGCCAAAGCGTCGATCCGTTGTCCGCATCAAACCCGTACACTGTGCCATGTTCAGTAGCCACAAACAGCACGTTGTGAGCGCCCTTTCCGGGAATAGTCACGTTCGGAGCGTATAACGGCTGCGCATCGACCCGCCCGTCTGTGGGGATCACGAACAGCTTTCCAAACGTAGTGGAGTTGACATTGTTGAGCGTGAGCAATATCTCGCTCGAATTTCGTCCCGTCCGCATGTTGTTATTGTGATAGGTAAGAACTCCTTTAAACGACAGTGCAGCTCGCACCGGCATTTCACGACGGAAAATCAGAGCCGAAAGAAGGGAGAGGAACAGAAATGCAGATGAAAGCAGGGCGATTCGCGCAGGCAGAGATCGTCTCATGACACACCTCGGATTTTAGAGCCGGGTTTCCGGCTGTTGCCAGATTTCGAGACGAAGGGACGAGTCCGATGATTCTACCTCGAAATCGCCCGTTGGTTGTCTCCAGACCGTCAAGCTGATCGAGCCAAGTGTCGCAGCAGCGTTTCGCTTCTCAATTCTCCCTCCCAGCGCGCGAGGACCAGGGTTGCTACCCCGTTTCCGATCATGTTGACCAGGGCTCTGAACATGCTCAGGAAACGGTCGATTCCGAGAATCAATGCCATACCTGCAACCGGAATAGTTGGAGTCACAGAGAGCGTTGCGACGAGAGCGATAAAAGATGCACCTTGCACTCCGCTGGCGCCCTTGGAAGTAAGAACCGCCACGGCGAGAATGGTGAGTTGCTGGGCCAGAGTCAGATGGGTATTAGTGGCCTGCGCTACGAATAAAGCCGCCAGCGTCATGTAGAGACTGGTTCCATCTGTATTGAAAGTGAATCCGGTCGGGACCACCAGTCCAACCAGAGACTTGGAGCAACCGAGTGACTCGAGCTTTGCCATTAGAGTCGGGATCGCGATCTCAGACGAACTTACAGCTAATACCAGCAAGATTTCTTCCTTGATGTATGCCAGAAAGCCAAAGATGTTAAAGCTGGCGGTCCAGGCGATGGCGCCGAGTACGATCACGACAAAGAGCACGGAGGTGAGCCAGAAAGTCCCAATCAGCTTGGCGAGCGGACCGAGGGAAGCAAGGCCAAACTTGCCGACCGTGTATGCCATCGCGCCGAAAGCTCCAATCGGCGCGAATTTCATCAAAATATTGGTTATAGCGAACACGACATGAGTGACGGAGTCGAAGAGCGCCACCAGCGGCTTGGCGCGTGCTCCCGCGGCCGACAGCGCGAAGCCGAACATTAAAGCGACGAATACTACTTCGAGGATATCTCCCTTGGCGAATGCGTCGACCACCGTCGTCGGGATGATGTGCATCAGAAATTCGGTGACGCTTTGCGCTTTGGCCTGGCCGGCATAATCGGCGACCGACTTGGCATCCAGCGTGGCGACGTTTACGTTAAAGCCGCTGCCCGGGCGTACGACGTTTCCCACCACGAGCCCGATCAGGCAGCGCAATTGTCGAAACGACTTCGAAATAGAGGAGTGCCATGCCGCCGACACGGCCGACTTTCTTCAAGTTCTCCATGCCAGCGATACCGGTGACCACGGTGCAGAAGATAATCAGAGTGATGATCATCGTAATCACGCGGATGAATGCGTCGCCCAAGGGCTTCATGGCCACCGCACGAGCCGGGTCGACATAGCCCACCACTATGGCCAGCGACATTGCAACCAGCACCTGAACCCAGAGGACGCGGTAAAAGGGTGTCTTGCTGGATGCGGGCGCGGCATTGACTCGACTCGCCACGGCAGGTGGAGGATTCGCCATCGTCGGTTGACTGTCCTTAATTGTTCGTCGTTAGTCGAGAGCCGGGCGTCCCGCCCGGCGGACCCTTCGACTGCGCTCAGGGCAGGCTAGCGAGATGCCTGTTACTCCACAGGCTTAAGCGTATGCACCAGCCACGGAATGATTACCTCTTTGAAGATGCGTGGATCAGGCCACACTCCAACTTGCCGCCCGAGGTGTCCGCCCTGCGGATTGATCCATGCCGTTTTCGGCACATCTCCTTTGTCGAGCAGTAAGTAGATGTCGGAAATCGGTACCTGAGTATCCTTCACTCCGGCAAGAATGAGCATGGGCGCCATCGGCTTGCCGAGCAGTCCTTGTTTGACGAGCGATATCTTGGGCAACACCTCCGCCATTTCATCGACAGTTTTGACGTTGTCGAAAATCGCCATCAGCGCCGGGACCTGATCGAACAGATATTCGCGGTTGCCGATCAAATGATTCATCAGAAAATCTTTTTGAAAAAAAGTATCGGTCGGCGGTGACTGCGCGCTCGCACCCTTCAAGCGGCTACGCTCGACGATGGCCATCTTCGTGGCCCAATACGCGCCCCAACTCACGCCATGCATAGCAACTCGGTTTTTATCGATCTCGGGCCGGGTGGCAATGTAATCGAGCACGCGCGAAAGCATGCGCTCGGCATTTTCACTGACCTTGATCGGATTTTGCCCGGTGCCTGGGCCATCCACAGCCAGAAAGCCGATACCGAATGGCAGGATCGCGCTGAAGCTCTCGGACAAATCTTCCTTGCGGCTGTCCAGTCCATTTACGGCCAGCACGAGCGGCACGGGCCCATTCGCGTTTTTCGGCAAGCGCAGGTAGCCAATGATTTCCTTTCCTTCGAATGGAATTCTCACAATTTCAAGCGGTGGATCCCAGAAGCGCGCGTGTGCCAGGAAAGCCTCAATTGCCTTTTCATACGAACGCTGCTTGCCGGCAGAGGCGGGGATGGGCCAGCGTCCGAAGGAATAAAGCCGCCACGCGCGGATGTAGTCGGCGTTCGCTTTCACCGGATCGGTTTTCTCCAGCGACTTGGCTTCATTCATGTAGCGATCAGCGACTCCTATAAAGGCCGCCGCCCATTCGTCTTTATCGCGAGTGTGGATGGAGGTGAGAGCCTCCTTCACATCGCCGGGATCAAGTCCGATGAGTGGATACTGTCCCACTTCGGCGCGGTGGACGGCTTCAGTCTTGATCTCGTCGATGGTGCGCTCGGCGTGCTGCTGGGAGGAAGACGTGATGCTCAGCATGAGAGTCAGAGCCAGAAGCATTGCGAATGAGCAGATCAGTCGGGCGAGGTGATGGTGATGCTGTGACGATCTTGACACCTGATGATTCCTTTCCGGTTAAATCCGATTGAAAAAGATGGGGCCGGAGGAAGTCCGACCCCGATTTCTGAAAACCACCGCGATCAGAAAATAAGCTTCAGGCCGAGTTGAACCGAGCGCGGGCCTCCCGAACCCACGGCCGGATTGGCGGCGGCGACGTCGGGAGTGGCGCAGCCGCATCCGAAGCCACCCACGGAAGGATCATTGAAACCGAAACCATTCTGGCCGCCGTATGGATTGGCGAGGTTGGGATGGTTGAAAATGTTGAAGAACTCCGCCCGGAACTGGGCGCGAAAGCGCTCGCCGAAATGCCAGTTCTTCGCCAGGGAGAAATCCACGTTCTTGAAACCGGAATCGGGGAAAATGTTGCGTCCCATGGTGCCGAACGTTCCCAGTGACGGAGGAATCATAATGGAATTGCGGTTGGCGTAGCAGCCGAAAAAGGCCAAGGATTCGGTGGCTGCACCCGGAGATCCTCCATCCAGCGCGAGAGCTTTTGCGTTGCAGGCCGCGTTGTCAGTCGGGGCGGATGGACTATCGGTTCCGGGGAAGAATGGAATGCCTGCCAAGTTCGACTTAAAGTCGCCGGGCTTCCCATAGAAATTCCAGCGGATGGGGCTGTTCGCCGGAGGACTGACGGGCAGGGGACCGATACCGGCAGCGTCCGTTCCTTCATCCATCGCCCCCCAGTGTTGCGGACTTTGCAATGTGATGATGGAGTTGAGTTCCCAGCCTTCCAGAGCCTGCGCGTAGCCCTTCTTGCCGGGGATAGCGTAGGTAAGTGAAAGCGTTAGGCGATGCCGCACGTCGAAGTCGCTGTTGGCGTACTCCGCGCCCGGGTTATAAGCGTTCTGCGGAAGTCCCGATCCATAACCGAAATCCCAGTTTGCGCCCACGTTATCGAGAGAGTGCGAGTAGGTGTATCCGGCTACCATGCTCAGGCCATGGAAATTTCTGGAGTTCAGCGTCACTTGCAGGCCGTTGTAATTTGACCTGTACACGTTTGCCATGTTGAAGATGTTGCTTAGATATGGAAACTGGGTGAACGGTCCCACCTCGTTGGCAACCTGGCAGTTAGCATTGTTGACGGTGTCGTAAAAGCCCGTTACCAGTGCATCCGCCGTACAAGCAGCGATGTTGGCTGCGGGCCACCCTGATCCTACCGGCGGCTGGTTAATGTCGCGAATGCCAGTTAGCCTTCCGCCGTGGTTACCGACGTAGGCCATCTCCAACGTAAGGTTCGGGGTAAACGCGTGTTGCAGACTGAGGGTCCAGTTCCACACGCGGGGCGTGGTCAGTTTGCGGTCCACGCTCATGATGGGACAGGGACTGGCGTTGCAGTCGATCAGGGCGTTGTTAACCGGTGTGTTGTCCCAGGTCGTCCCGGGATTAGCGAAGCTCAAGAAATTCTTTGTGGTGACGTTTCCGGTGGTGATCGTGCCGCCGGGTACGATGTCCGCTGTAGGAACACTACCCGGGCCAAAGGCGTTGTTGAAGGCGACGAACGACTGCCAGTTCACCGTCTCATAAACCAGCCCGGCGCCGCCGCGGATCACCGTAGTTCCTTTGCCGTTGGTATCCCAGGCAAATCCGAAGCGCGGCGCGAAGTTCTTGTGGTCGGGATTGTACAGGCTTGGAATTTGACCGGTGCCCGTTTTCACCTGCACTAATCCGTAGGTCGAGTTCGGATCGAAGTTGCCTAGAAGGTTGTGAGCTTCCTGAGGAACGCCGCTGAACTCGTATCGCACTCCGAAGTTCACGGTCAGATTCTTGGTGGCGCGCCGGTCATCCTGGAAGAACAAGCTATAGGCCCAGTTATGGAGTTGCAGCGTCGGATTTCCTACCTCCAACGTTGACTTGAACGGCAAGCCCGCAAAGAAGTCCTCGAGTGGTGTGGAATTGGCGCCGTCCAACACCGAGCCCAAGAAAGTAATGCTGCCTCGAGCATTCCCGTAGGCTGCGTTCCTCACGTCCTGGCGATGCAACTCACCGCCGAACTTCATGGAGTTTGAGCCGGCGGTGTAGGAAACGTGGTCGATGAACTGCGTGATGGAGTCAGGGCCCTGGAATTTTGGCCATTTGAAGCCGCCCAGTCCGGGAAAGAAGTAGCCGCCAAACCCGATGCGCGGCAATCCGCCCGTGTTTGGGCCCGAGACGCCAGTGACGAGCCCGTAGCTGGACGCAGGCGTGTTGAGATCGCCCGGCAAAGTCGGCTGGTATAGACGGTTATATCCAAGCCGCGCTTCATTCACCCAGCGCGGACTGGGATTCCACGCCCAGCTTCCGCCAACCACCTGAGCGCGCGTGTGAATCTTCGACCGCCACTTCGATTGATACTCTGGAAAGTCTTCGACCGTCCCCGAGTTGTTCCCGAAGAAGTACATTCCACTGATGCGGTTATTTTGGTTGACGTTAAAATCCACTTTGCCGACCGCGTTGTAGACAGTGACGTCGTTGGAGAACCCATTCGCGATATTGATGCTCTGAGTATTGTTGATGGGGAAGCCCGTTCCATTACACGTCACCACGCCACCCGAGAGCGCGCAACCGGCGATATTCAAGCTGGCAGGGCTCGGCGTGAACCCTCCGGCCAGGAGGTCCGTGATCACATCTTGGATGCTATTGGCGCAGTCGCCGGTAGCAATGGACAGGCAATTACCGGCAGTGGTCGTGGAGGCGGGCATGAAGGGACTAGTGATGCCGCCGAAAGAGTTTCCTACGCTATAGATCTGCCCTTCGTAAGCGCCAAAGAAAAACGCCTTGTCTTTGACGATCGGGCCGCCAACGCTGCCGCCGTATTGCTCCAGCCCTCTGGCGAGTTTGGCGTTGGGTACAGTGTTGAAAAAATTTCGCGCGTCCATTACGCCGTCACGCCCAAACGCGAACCCGGTGCCGTGAATCTGATTTGTGCCGGACTTAAGACCCACATTAACCACCGCCCCGGGCTTCCACCCGAATTCGGCCGGTGCAAGCTCTTCCACATTGAATTCCTGAATCGCGTCGATCGGCAGAATCGTCGCCGAATCGCCAGCAATACCGGCCCCATTGATGATGGCTTGGCCGGAATAAGGTTCGCTGTTGAACAAGCCATCAACGAAGTAGGCATTGTCTTCCGCGCGCAGTCCGTTCGTGCTCGTGGTCGAGAATCCGCCGCCAGGATATCGCTCCACCCCGGGGCGCAACTGGAGTAAGTTCTCGTAGTTCCGGCCGTTCAGCGGCAGGTCGTTGATCTCCGCGTTGCTCAGCGTGCCGCCCAAAGTGGAGGATGTGGTGTTGACTAGTGGAACTTCGTCGGTAACGATCACCGTTTCGGAAACCTGTCCGGTCGGGAGAGAGATGTCGACGCGCAAGTCCTCCGCAACTTCAACGCCGATGTTCACGCGCTCCACGGTCTTGAAGCCCTTTGCTTCTGCGCGAACTTTGTAAATTCCGGGTTGTAACTCCGGGACGGCATAGTCTCCGGAGGCGTCGGTGGCGACGGCTCGAGTGGTGCCGCGCTGAATATCGGCGACGACGACCGCGGCTCCAGCCACAGCTGCGCCGGACTGATCAGAAACAGTCCCAAGAATGCGCCCCGTGGTAGTTTGAGAAGTGAGCGGAACAGCGACGGCGAGCACCAAGCAGATGATGCCTAAAATCCGAATGCCATTCGACGGAGAATGCATTACGACCTCCAAATCCTAAAAGAGGATGGAAGAATTTTGGTCGCACAGCTTGCGACCGCTTTCGATCTGGAAATAAAAGATCTGGCGAATTGAAGGTATAGCCTTGACGTGGGCTACCCGTCAAGTAGTATTGTGGTCCAACCACAAACACAGCTGGCTACAACAGGCGGCTGGTTGCGGCCCGGGCAACTTAAATATTACCTAGTCGACTAAAGGGAAGAATCAAGCATGGCGATAGCGACTACCAATCCCGCGACCGGCGAAGTCGTGAAAAGTTTCGAGCCGCTTACCTCGGCGCAAATTGAGCACAAGTTGCAGTTGGCCGCCTCTGCGTTCCGAAACCACCGGCGGACCTCGTTCGCGGATCGCGCGGCCAAGATGATGCGAGCCGCCGAGATTTTGGAAAAAGAAAAAGACGAGTGCGCCCATCTGATGACGCTCGAAATGGGCAAGCCTCTGAAGGCCGCAGTGGCCGAGGCGCTGAAGTGCGCAACCGGGTGCCGCTACTACGCGGAGAATGCCGAGAAATTTCTGGCCGACGAAATTGTAGAAACCGGAGCGAAGCGCAGCTTCATTCGCTATCTTCCGATTGGTCCCATCCTGGCCATCATGCCTTGGAACTTCCCCTTCTGGCAGGTGTTTCGTTTTGTGGCGCCCGCATTAATGGCGGGTAATGTTGGACTGCTGAAGCATGCTTCGAACGTTCCGCAGTGTGCGCTGAAGATCGAAGAAATAATCCGCCGCGCCGGTTTTGCCGAAGGCGTGTTCCAGACGTTGCTGATTGGCTCGGGGCCGGTCGACGGAATCCTGAATGACCCTCGCGTGGTGGCCGCGACTTTAACGGGCAGCGAGCAGGCAGGGATTCAAGTCGGAGTTTCCGCTGCCAAGCGCATCAAAAAAGTTGTGCTGGAACTGGGTGGCAGCGATCCCTTCATCGTGATGCCGAGCGCCGATCTGGAAGCGGCGGTTGCAACTGCTGTCGACGCGCGGGTTCAGAACAATGGTCAGTCATGCATTGCGGCCAAGCGCTTTATCGTGTCGGAAAAAATTGCGGACGAGTTCGAACGCAAGTTCGTCAAACGCATGCAAGAGCTGCGCGTGGGTGATCCGTTCGAAGAGAGCACGCAACTCGGTCCGCTGGCCAATGCCGACGCTGTTGTTTCTCTGGATGCGGACGTGAAGAAAACGGTGGCTGCGGGTGGGCGGGTACTGACCGGCGGCCATCCCTTGGACCGTCCGGGAAACTTCTACGCGCCGACGGTGCTCGCCGACATTCCGAAAGATTCGCCAGCTTACAAGGAAGAATTCTTTGGTCCTGTGGCGTCAATTTTTCGCGTGAAGGATGCGGATCAAGCCATCCAGGTCGCTAACGACAGCCGCTTCGGGCTGGGTGCGAGCGCATGGACCAACGATCCGGCGGAAACCGAACGGTTCATCAACGAACTCGATGCCGGCATGGTCTTCTTGAACAAGATGGTGGCTTCCGACCCGCGCCTGCCTTTCGGGGGCGTCAAGTTTTCGGGGCACGGAAGAGAACTTTCCGAGCATGGGATCCGCGAGTTTGTGAATATTAAGACGGTTTGGATCCAGTAGGGCAGCTATATGGTATAGTGGTCGTACCACTATACCAATATGAATCGTCAGCTTTGGCAATTGAGGGGTGTAATGACAAACGAAACCGTAGATTCCCTGGACGCCAAGCCGGTATACCGGACAGTAAAGACTTCCCGCTTGTTCGAGCAAATTGTGCAGCAGGTGGAAGACTCGATTCTGAAGGGCCAACTCAAGCCGGGCGACCAGTTACCGGCAGAGCGCGATCTGGCCCAGCGATTTGGGGTAAGCCGCACCGCCGTGAGAGAAGCGGTGAAGACCCTACGCGAAAAGGGCCTGGTCGAAGCCTATTCCGGGCGGGGCACCTTTGTGACGAATGGGACTTCGCAAGCGATTCGACAGTCGCTCGATCTGATGATCCGCATCAACCAGCAGGAAGGGTCGGCGAACCTGGCCGAGTTGCGGTTGGTGCTGGAGCCGGATATCGCTAGTCTGGCTGCTCCCCGAATTGAGGAGCAACTCCTGAGCACCATGCGGGAAGCCGTCGCTGTGATGGATCGCAACCTGCATGACCCCGACGCCTATGTGGAAGCGGATCTTGATTTCCATTTAGCGCTGGCGGAAGCGGTGGGGAATCCGCTGATTCTCTCGCTCCTGGATTCGATTGTCGGTCTTTTACGCGAGCAGCGCAGCCGCATTTTCGATGTTCAGGGAGGCCCAGAGCGCGGGCAGTTCCATCACAAGCGAATCCTGGCGGCTGTCGAGCAGCGCGATGCGGAGGCGGCGCGAGAAGCGATGCGCGCCCATCTCAGACAGGTGCTTGCGGATTCGTCGTCGTTGGGCAATCCGGTGGGGAAGAAGTAGTTCGAACTTTATTTTTGAAATCAACGATTTTGCACTGCAAGCTGAATTCATAGGCGCGGATTTATAAAGCGAAGGGGAATTGTCGCATGGCCAAACTTGGATTCATCGGTCTCGGTGTGATGGGCGGCAACATGGTCGCTCGTCTGCTCGAAAAGGGACACACCGTGACCGGCTACAACCGGACGCGCTCCAAGGCGCAGTGGCTGATCGACAAGGGCATGAAGTTTGCCGAGTCTCCGAAGGCCGTGGCGGCTGCGTCGGATGTGACGTTCACCATGGTGACGAACGCCGCCGCGCTCGCGGCGGTGACGGACGGGCCGGATGGACTGCTCGCCGGCATTGGTCCAGGCAAATTCCACATCGACATGAGCACGGTGAGCCCCGAAGTGAGCCGTGCGCTGGCTGCGAAAGTTCGCGAGAAGGGCGCCGACATGGTGGACGCGCCGGTTTCGGGCAGCGTCATCACCCTGCAACAAGGCAAGCTCTCCGTGATGGTCGGTGGCCGCAAAGAAACATTCGAGCGCCTGAAGCCGGTGCTTCTGGATGTTGGTCCGAAAGTCACACACGTCGGCGACAACGGCGTGGCGCTGTCGATGAAGATCGCGTTGAATCTGCAGCTGGCAGTGCAGATGCTGGCTTTTTCCGAAGGCGTGCTGCTGGCGGAAAAGAGCGGAATTCCACGTGAAGTCGCCGTGGACGTGATGGTACACAGCGCGATCGCATCGCCGATGATTCAGTACCGCGGACCGTTCGTTTTGCAGCAGCCGGAAGAAGCGTGGTTCGACGTGAACATGATGCAGAAGGACATGCTGCTGGCGATGGAGTTGGGCCGCAAGCTCAATGTTCCGGTCCCCACCACCGCCGTCAGCAACGAGTTCCTGACCGCCGCGCGCGCC
>DATFVD010000434.1:0-3540 GCA_035260505.1 Terriglobales bacterium | reverse complement strand
TCTGCACTGGTATCTTTCTGTTGGCCGCAAGTATGAATCCCGGTGGCGGTTGTCGCTCCGCAGCATTGTCCGGCACACAATCGGTCAGCTCTCGGTTTATCCATGGACTTTTTGGAATGGTCGCGCCGCGTTGGAGACGGGCCCCAATACCTGTGGCAAGCGCAACTTTTTGGCGGGCGTCGGCCTCAGATTCGGCTAACACCCAACATTTGTTTTTGAGTGTCGTCGCTTCCCAATTCCGGTCGCTAGTGTCGCCGCTCTTGGGCCCTAACCGATAGACTTGCATCTATCTCCCTCCCGCCGTCAGTTGGCGGCCTGGCGCACTGTCGTTGACGCCGAAAATGTGCTCGCTCTGCACCGCAGCTTGCATCCATGTGAGCGCAAGGTTGGTATAGGCTTGCTTCTCTTTTTCGGTTTTGGATTGGCGAGCCCAACGTAGCGCTTCCTCGGCATATTGCCGGAACTGGTCAGCCTTCGACATTGGCAGCCTCCTGATTACGAGACTCCTTGTGTCGTCACCTCCATAGCTGCGGAGCCTGCGCCCGTTGCCCAGCGGCAGTCTGTTCAAAATTGCTCAGTCGGACGGGAAACGGACGGAAATGCACGCCTTAATCAAACTGACCCCTACCCAAATCCGGCCACTCCGAAATTCAAATCCAGCCACAAGGGGTTAAACCCGGCCAGTACCAAAAAAGAGGATGACAAGGCCGCCAACTGAGGCGGCCTCACGTCTCTCTTATCGTGCGTTTGATTTCTGTGCCGCAGCTCTCACAGATGTAAACCACCTCAACCAGGCTATCGGTGAATTTGATCGCCTTGCGTGCTTTCGGTTCCATCGGTTTGTATTCTTTTGTCGCCATCCGGCGCCGACAGCGCGGACAGATCACAACTGGCTGTTTTGGGCGCGGCCCCATACCTGAAAAATAAACACAATCAAGCGGACCTGTCAGTCGGTGGAGAGTCAGTTTGAATGGCTTTCGGTGAAACGCAACTGCGACGGTTCGTAGGCGCCTATGCTGCCTTCTATAATGAGTCAATCGGCACGACGCGCTCACGCGCGAGCTTCTTCATGAACAAATTTCGGTGTTTGGGCTTCGTTGATTACAACGGCAGCGGCCTGGAAGTTGACAGCTCCTTGTTGAACGTGGTCTCGCAGGGCTAACCAACGCGATATCGGTAACTATTCTGTTTGATCTCTTGCAAAGGCCTGCATGCACTCCCAATTACGAAGCGCGTAGGCCACAAGGCTGCGTGATACGGAAGGTTCGGCCCTGAGGGTGAACCGTTCGCATGTCGCTCAAACTAAAAGAGGTCATGCTATGCGTACATTCGATTTTGCTCCCCTCTACCGTTCAACGGTCGGCTTCGACAGAATGTTCTCGTTGCTCGACCAACTCGGCGGCGTGGAAGGCTCGGCGCCCGGCTATCCGCCCTACAATATTGAGCGTAACGGCGAAAACGCCTTTCGTATCTCAGTCGCAGTCGCCGGATTCACCGACGCTGATCTTTCGATCGAAGCGAAGGAAAACACGCTGACGATCCGCGGCGACAAACAGGCCAACGACGAGGAAAAGACCGGCGACGTTCTCTACAAGGGCATCGCCGAGCGGACCTTTGAGCGCAGCTTCCAGCTTGCCGACCATGTTGTGGTCAAGGGCGCAAGGCTGGAGAACGGGCTGCTGCACGTCGACCTCGAGCGCGAGATCCCGGAGGCGATGAAGCCTCGGGCGATCCCGATCGCGAGCTCCGGCAAAGTCCTGCAGGTCACGCCGACCAAGGTCGCTGCCTGAAGTTCTGGCCGGTTGCAATTTGGGGGTGCCCCGGGTTTTCGGGGCGCTTCCGTTGCACTAACCCGCTCGCTATTGCCGTAATCGTACCTACATACGGATATGGCCAGTCCAAAGAAGTACAGACAAGCCATGCACCCCATTTATTGCACGTGGCCCAACCAATGAAAGACCTTCAACAATGAAAGACCTTCAAACGGATGCGAGCCAGCATATCGCAGCCATTGCCCGGTGGGATAATGAGGGTGGTGCTTGCAACGTGCTCTCCAAGAAAACGGACGCAGAATTGAAAAAGCGCCCGCGCTCAAAGGGGAATGATCGTGAGCCAACACACGGGTAAAGATTATGCAGCTCACTCAATTTGCCGTCGATGACAGCCCTCACAACAGAGATGGATTGGTGCTTCAAGGTTGGGATGGGGATCAGCAGGTGATAGGTTTCATCAGTAGGCGTGTCATGGCCGATTGGGCCGAGCCTGGATGCTATGGCAAGCGGAAGAGTCTTTTTCGCGAGCAATACAACGCGCTCGGCAAGCGTAACCTCGCGGCGATCGAACAGATTGTCACGTTGAAGTATCGGCGTGGCGCGGCGTTCAACCGCCAGCACCCCTTCGTGGATATTCTATTGTCCGACATCGCAGAAAGTGGTGAGGTGCTCGACGTGAGCGAACTGGTGCGTGAACCGCCGCTTCCCTCTTTCCAACGGATGTAATGGAACGAGGTATGGAGCTTCATACCTACAGATGCCCATTCCGAGACACTCTAGTTAGAGCCGGTTGTCTATCTGAACTCATCGACGGATGATGCACATTATCGACTGTATGCCGCTTGCGACACTGTCAATTGAGAGCAGAAACCTTTCGGTGCTTGAGAGCAAGGAGCGCAACCGCTGATATGCTATATGCGTTCCAAAGGAGGAGCGCGCCATGAAAATCTGGGCCTCTGAACCTCAGTGGTGGTAGTTCAACTTGATCAGGCAAATCAGCGTCAGGAAAAGATGATGGCCAGCGACGACAAGAAAATTAAAACCAACTCCGCTCCGGAAAATGAGGCCTCACCGGAGAAAAAGAGCACTTCCGGCGCAGAGCCATCCAAGGCTGACGGCGGAGAATTGGCTGCCGCCTCACCCTCCGGCTATAGCAGGGGCGAAGGCCAGAAACCCGTTTCTAAAGCTTATAGGGATAACTGGAACGTGATTTTCGCGAAGAAAAAGAAACGATAATTCGCTCGTTCGGCGAAGAGAAATAGCTTCCGCTGTGTGTACCGAGAACTCCATCCCGCATCAACGCGGCCAGTCACCCACACGCAAATTCCCCGTCAGGCGGCTCGCATCGGTAGGGTCAACGGCGGCGCGGTATTTTAAACAAAGACGCCGCACCTAGGTAGGGAAGGAAATCATGGAAGGCGTCACCGTCGTCGACCATCCTTTGGTGCAGCACAAACTCACGCTGATCCGAGACAAAAACCGTTCAACTAAGTCCTTTCGGGAACTCCTCAAAGAGATAGGGATGCTGCTGTGCTACGAGGTAACGCGCGATCTGCCGCTGACCAATGTCGAGATCGAGACGCCGCTCGCACGTATGGTTGCTCCACGCATCGCCGGCAAGAAGCTGGTATTTGCCCCTGTCCTTCGTGCTGGCATGACGTTTGCGGAAGGAATGCTCGATCTCGTTCCAGCTGCGCGAGTGGCGCATATCGGCCTTTATCGCGAGCCTGAGACTTTCGTTGCGATCGAGTATTTCTTCAAGGCGCCA
>DATFVD010000433.1:0-5007 GCA_035260505.1 Terriglobales bacterium | reverse complement strand
GGCCGGGCGAGTTTTCGCGGAAAGAACCAGCACCGGCTCGTTGGAATTGGAAAGGTCGAAGATGCGCAAAGTGACATCGTCGAAGGCAGGCTTCGGCAATTTGCCTGCGAGCGTGCCGGGGGATTTGTGAGCAGGAGCCGTCCTCCGCGCGTTAGCAGCCTCTTTTGTCGCAGCGCTTGCCGAGGCAGAAAGCTGCACGGCCGCAAGCGCGAGCATCTTGTTGCGATAGCTGACTTCTTCCGCGGGCTTCATATCATAAGTGTAGGGACGCGGATCGGGGCCGCCGGCATCGGAGACTGCTGGGATGAAAGTGAACTGCGGCGACGGCGTGGTGGAGTCCTTGGCTGTCTTTGCATCGGGCTTTCCTGCGCCTGACGAATCTATAGCGGGCGCTGTATCCGTCAGAGGGTCGAACGTCACAAAGGGTTCGCGGTGCGCAGTTGAATCTGGCTTCCCGCGTCGCAGCCGGGGACGATTCGGATCCTCGATCGGCTCGTCAGGGGCAGCGGTAGACGTCTTTCCGGTCTTTGTCTGAGTCTCTGTCTTTGTCTCTGACGCGCCAGGCGGCTTTGTGGCTTCCGGGGTAGTCGGAGAGGTCGGGGGCTTTTGCTCGTCTTTTTTGTCTTTCCCTTTCTCTGCCTTTTTATCGGAGCTGCTATCGGAGTCGGCCTGGTCGCTTCGCCGGTGAAGAACGGGCGGCGCGTCCTTGTCTTCGATTACGGGCGTGGAGTACTTCTTGCTTGTCTCGGGCGCCTTCGCTCCTGCGGGGAGCCATGTGCCTTCGGCGACCCAGACGTGGTTGAGCTGTCCAGGTTGCGTGATGGTGAAGACGCCTTGCGACACTCCGGTGCGAAAACCTTCGTAAACGATGCCGAAGTCGAGAGCCATGGGAACGGGCGCAGCTTTATAGGAACCGGCATCGTAAAATTTTCCGTCCATCATGATGGCAATTGGAGTGAGGCGGGCTTTGCCCTTGGAGGAAAGCTGAATTAATCCCAGGGCGCGCGGTCCCTTGTTCGACGCCGGCTTGTGGCCGTAATGCGGGATCGGACCTTGAACCTGCGCCTCCAGCTGAGGGGCGAGCCACACGCTGGCAAGCACGGTTGAGGCAGCAAAGATGACGGCGAACATGCCGTTGCGATATAACTTGCGATGTAACAGCGAGCGGCGAGGAGAAAATTCCATGGAAGTTAATGATAAATCCCCAGACTTCAGTACGACGGACGAGAATGGCAAGGAGGTTGCCTCAAAAGATTTTCGCGGCAAGACGGTGGTGCTTTATTTCTATCCCAAGGCCGACACGCCGGGGTGCACCAAGGAAGCGTGTGGCTTCCGCGACAGCTATTCGGCGATCAAGAAGACGGGTGTAGTGCTGCTCGGGATTTCGGCGGACACGGCGGCCTCGCAGAAGAAATTTCAGGACAAGTTCAGTTTGCCTTTCCCCTTGCTGGCCGATCCGGAGAAGAAAATTGCGAATCTGTTTGGCGTGGTCAAAGAGAAGAATATGTATGGCAAGAAAGTGAAAGGGATCGCGCGGACTACGTTCGTCATCGGGCCAGATGGGAAGATCGAGCACGTTTTCGATAACGTGAAGGCGGAAGGACACGCGGACGAAGTGCTGGCGTATCTGAAGAATGCGGCCTAAGGAGAGTGCACAAGCGACACCTTTAGCAGTTGTCATCCCGAGCGAAGCGAGGGATCTGCATCTTGCGGCGAACTGCAGATCCCTCGCTTCGCTCGGGATGACAAGACTTAGTGAAAGTGGAATGAATGTGCGCAGCAGCGTTGTCTGGCTGAACGCGGAGTTCTTCAATCGCGATCCGCGACGGGTGGCGCGGGCTTTGCTGGGGAAACTGCTGATCCGGAAAACAGCTCGGGGAATTCTGGCGGGACGGATTGTGGAAACCGAGGCGTATCTCGGCAAAGGCGACGCAGCGGCGCACGCGGCTGCGGGCCGTACGGCACGGAATGCCGTTCTTTTCGGTCCTCCCGGTCACGCTTATGTGTACTTCATCTATGGCAATCACTATTGCCTGAATGTTTCCTGTCTTCCGGACGGAGTCCCTGGATGCGTGCTCCTGCGGGCCCTGGAGCCGGTGACGGGCATTGAGGAGATGGCTTGGGCGCGAGGGATCGAGGTAGCGAAGGGAACCGACATCAGGAAAATTTCTTTTCTCAAGAAAATTTCTTCTGGCCCGGGACGCATGGCCGAGTGCCTGGAGATTACGCGCGAGCGGGACAATGGGAAAAGCCTGGTGAGCTTGCGTTCGGATCTGCGGGTGGCTGATGACGGCTATCGCGTGCGACGCGTGGCGGTTACGCCGCGCATCGGGATCGTGAAGTCCGCCGAGCAGCCGTTGCGTTACTTCATCTACGGGAATCCGATGGTCTCCGGGAAGAAAGCGTAGATCTTTACGTCCCGGTGTTGTTGCTCCTAGTCCAGTTGTGTTTTCAGCATCCTGCTGACTTTCAGTGGCACCGTGTAAGGGCGTGTTTCCTTCCCTTTCACGGAGAGTTTTTCAGAGTGCGGGAAGAAGCCCGCTGCTGCCACAAAGACATCATAAACACCAGGCGGCAATTCCAACGAGAAATGACCGGTCGCGTCGGTCGTGGCAATCTCGTCGCCTTTTATTCCGACGTTTTCTTTCACGCTGTCCAATCCGACTGAGTCCCAATGAATGATTACGCGAGCATCTGGTATTGCAGCTTCCATGTAATCGACGACAGTCCCGGAGAGGGTAGTTGCGTGTGCAGAGGTTGCGGCCAGCAGGACCAGCAAAAGCAATCGAGTGCAGTTCGTCATTGTTGTGCCTGCCTTTTCTACCGCAATTTCTCGTACTCCGCTTTGGCTTGCTTCAAGACGGGGAGATCAGGATCGGCGTCTTTCCAGGCGGCAAAGAAGTCCTGATAGGCGGACTTGGCGGCGGCGGTGTTGCCCTGCAAAGCGTACGCGCGCCCCAGGCCCAGATGGGAGAGATTATAGGTGACATCCAGAGGGTCTATGCCGCGGTGGTCCAGTATCCTCTGGTACTCGGCCGCTGCTTTTGCGCCCTGTTTCGAAGCCAGGAAGGCCTCGCCACGAATGTAGTTGACCCAGTATCCCGAGGTGCCAGGACCGCTTCCGAGTTCGTAGGGCGTGGCTATTTCCAGCCGTGCTACGGCCTGTGCCGGCTGGTTGCGCTGCAGGTCGCTCGCAGCCTGGGCGACAGGAACGAAGACCTTATTGAGCAGGGTATCGGTAGGATACTGGCGGATCAGATCTCCCGAAATTTTCTGGCTGCGCGTGGTGTCTCCGGTCCGAGGTAGCACAGTCATGACAATTGCCCTGGTGTCGCGGTCTTGCGAGAGGTCGAGAGCATCCGAAATTTTCTGTCGTGATTCCTTGATGTTGCCGAGTTCGGCTTCGCACGAAGCCTGTCGCGCGAGAATGATGCCGCTGAATTCCTTGTATCCCAGGCGCTGGGAGACGCTTTCACTTTGGGCAAAGGCTGCCCGAGCGGGCTGCAGTTTGCCCATCGCGCACTGGGCGTTGGCGTGGATCATAAGCAGGATGGGTTCGTCCGGTTTTCCAATAGCCAATTCTAATTCGCGGCGCTGGGCGGCCTCGTCGCCGCGAATCAAGGCGAGGTCCAGGAGGGTGAAATGCGCCGAGCGGCCCATATTCTGAGCGACCGCCTGCTCGGCGACCGCCCTGGCTTCGTCGAAGCGATTGAGACGTTCGTAGGCGTCGGCAACATTCTGAAAGGCGTAAACGTCTTTGGGGTCAAGGCGCATGGCCTCGCTGGAGCTGGCGAGGGCCTTTTCCTCCTGCCCGATGGCAGAGTAGCGCAAGGCAAGGTTGTCGCGAGGCGGAGTGTCGCGGGGATAGGTTTGCACCCACTGTTCGTAGATCTCGATGGCCTTCTCGATCTCTCGAGTGACAATGTCGTAGTAATGCGACGAAATGTAGAGCCGTTCGCGTTCGCTGGCTCTCTCTTTCAAGTCGAACGCCTTGGTGATAAAAGTGTTAGCCAGCTCTCCCTGGGTGAGATTGCTATAGGCCACTCCCAGGGTGGCATGCGCCATAGCGAAGTTGGGATCGAGTTCAATGGCACGCTTGAGATGGGGAACGGCCTTGTCGTCGTCAAGTCTCTGGTGCGCGGCCTGGCCGAGGCTGAAGGCCTGCAATGCTTCGAGCGACGAAGTGGTGGCCTGTTCGAGCGGCGTCGCGAACTTCTGCACTGAACCGATCGACTCGCCCAGCTTGCCCCGCAAACTGGAAGCGGCCTGGTCAAGCGACTTCAGGACCTGCTCCTTGCTCTCAGCTTCGTTTTCTTCGCGGGCCAACACGTCTCCGGTTTGGGCGTTCAGAGCGGAGAGGGTGATGACGTAGTGAGTGCCGAGGCTGGCGATCGAGCCGGTAAGCATGGCCCTGGCGCCTTCGCGCATGCAGATCTCGCGAGCGACGTCGTTGCTAAGGCGGGCGTCCGGCGGGCGGCCCATGAAGCGCAGGGCGTCGTGGATACGGGACTCGCGCAACAGGTTCAGGTAGGGCGATTGCTCGAGTTGAACGGCGAGCGCCTGCTTCAAGGTTCCGTCGAAAACGGGATCGCCGGTTGTGTTAACGAAGTCGGCGAGAACGACAGTGTCTTTCTCGGTGAGCGCGTTGGCTCGACGGGAGCGGAAGAATAAGCCTCCGCCAATCAGCGCTGCGATCAACAAAGAGGCGGCTACGGCGGGAATCTTCCACGATTTTTTGGGGACTGAGGGAACGCCGCTGGCAGGTGTCACTTTCCCGGAGGAACCGGTAGCGACGGCCGCAACCGAACTGGCGGAGATAGCTTGCGCCGCAGGTCGCGATCCTGAATCCGGCGCGGCTGCCACCGAGCCCGAACTTACCGCCACGGCCCGTCCCGTGTCGGTGTCGCGTTTTAGGCGTTGCAGGTCGGCCCGAATGTCCGCGGCGTGCTGGTAGCGGAGATTACGGTCTTTCTCCAGCGCCTTGTTGATGATGTCTTCCAGCTTCGT
>DATFVD010000432.1:0-3063 GCA_035260505.1 Terriglobales bacterium | reverse complement strand
ATCATTGCGCTGCATCCTCAACGAGCCGCTGGTCGGCGGCACCACGTGGAGCGAGGATCTCGGGAAGCGCTTCTTTGCCTGTACCGGAGAGAACTACGCCGGCCAGATCGCCGTATCCATAACTTTTTATGCCGCTGGCCGTATGTACCGTACGGACTGGTTCCGGTTCCAGGTCCAGGTCCGCGATAGCCAACTTCTTCGCCTCGATCCCGTGAATATCTCCGCCCGCCGCGTGCGGGCGCTCGAGCCCGGAAACGGCATGGGAAGCACACGCCGCGAACTTGTGAGGGATGTGGTCGAAGGCGCCGCCAAAGACGACGGAAAAGGAGTTACCACGGCAATCGGCTCGCGGGAGTGATGAACGGCCCAGTCTGCGGAGAAACCCACATAGCACTTGATTTTGGGCGGCGCAGCGCTTGACCGTTGCGCTAAGCGGCTCGTCTCCAGACTCGGATTTAGCAGCTGAGGTCAGACTGCGACTTTTACTTCAGCGCCGCGACTCGACGCTGCGCCAGCGATGCCGCTTCGGTGGCCGGATTTTCTTTCTGCACTTGCTCGTAAATCTTCTTGGCCTCGTCCGGCTTCTGCCGCGACTCGTAGAAGCTGGCGAGTTCGAGCTGCGCGCTAGCTTTGCTGACGACGAGCGTAGGTTTATCCATCAACTGCTTATAGAGATCGACCGCCTGCGCGTCCTTGTTCTCCGCGCGATAAACGTTAGCCAGCGCGAACTTGCCCAAGGCCGCCAGGTCGGCGTTCGACGAGTGGGCGGCCCCCTGCAGACTGCTTTCGGCGGCCGCGTTGTCGCCAAGTTGTGCTGAGGCCAAGCCGACAAAATAGCGCGCCATGTCAGCCGTGTGGGTGCGCGGATACTTATCGACGATGGCCTGGAACTGCTTGCGCGCCGCCGTGGCACGCTCCTGCGCCGACGCGAAGCTGTCCGACCCCGGTTGTGGCGGCACTCCGGCCGGGCGCACCGGCGTCTCAAAGGTGCGGACCGCCGTGGAAAGCTCGGCGCTCGCCTTTTCGTCCTGCGAGTTGAGGTAGTACCAGCCGCCAAACGCGATCGCTGCAATGACCACAATCGCAACCGCAGCGGCAATGAGAGTGGACTTGTGTTCCTCACTCCAGTGAGCGGCGTTTCCCGCCGCCTCGAACGTGACCTTGCTGAAGCGGTCTTGTTTCAGTTGATGCCGGGTTTCTGCGCGCACAGGCTTCCTTCTTCGCTTAAGGGTAGGATGGCAATTGTTCAGTTTAACAGGCGGATTTCGGGAGCGTCAAAGCTCCTTTCGGATAAGCGTCCGGAAGCCCGCGGTGACGGGTTAGGCCCGAGCCGACGTTAGCATGGGCGTGGTGTTCTAAGGGAACTCAAAGCGGTTGATGTTACGACCTCGCGACTTCGCCAGTGATCCTCAATTAGCGAAATAGCCCGATTGCAGAAACAGCTGAGCATCGCCGTTTCAGACACCGACCGATGCACTATTCATTTCATTTCCAAAACTACGAAGCGGGCCGGTTCCTTGTCCTGATTCTTGAGTGAAGGTGCTGCACCGGGAAACCACTGTACATTGCCCTTGGAGAGCCGCAGTTCCTTTGATTCTCCGTCCTTCTGGAGCAACAAACTCAGATCGGTAATCGCAACCATCAGGGCACCCGTGCCTGTCGAGTGCAGCTCTTTCGAGTCACCGCCGAGCAACTGCACGTTCATAATTTCGACTGACGTTTTCGTTAGAGTTGTAACATACGACACGTGAGGATCAACGCCCGGACCAAGCCTCTGGGCAAACGGATCCAGCGACGGATCACGCAAGCGATTCCGGCTTTCATCTCCTTGCATAATTTCAACAATCATCGCCCGATACGGCTCACTGCGGGGATTGCGCAAGCTCACGCGGCTGACCGGGAAGAGGAATGAAATCACGTAGCCTTCGGGATCTTCATACGGCGCACTGGAATACGTTGTTCCACCCCAAGCTTGTTCGACCGTGCCGTTCAGTGTCATCCGCACCCAGTCATGTTCATGCACGACGGGTTTAGTCTCTTCGAGGCGGCCTAAACTCACGATGTACGCGCGGCAATACTCGTTGCTGAAGACACGCGAATAATGCGGCTCACTGTCCATGTTGACGATCGGTTCCTGCGCGGCAACTTGCGCGCTCAAACAAATCCCCATCGACAAAATCAACGCAATTAGCTTATTCACGAGGTCCCCTTTCGGCTCCAGTCTACGTTAGTACGCAACGAGAACGCCGAGCATTTCTCCACGTACGCGCCTCCTTCGATAACGGATGGTAATTGTTGCAAAATCGCAGCTACGTTCACCCCTTTGGATCCGTGCGATAACTCCAGAACCCGCCCATTTTCTCCTGCAAAACGTGGAAAGTCGCCTCGCGAGCTTCCGGTGCGGAACCAATCACCGCATCTTCGCGCACCGCGTCTTCAATCAGATGGTGCAACGGCGCAAGCTCACAAACCGGATCGGTAGCACTGGCGTCGCCCGTCAGCAGAAAAGCCTGGCAGCGGCATCCGCCAAAATCTACTTCACGGCGGTCGCAGGAGCGGCAGGGCTCCGGCATCCAGTCTTCGCCGCGAAACTTCTGAAAAGCCTCGGAGCTTTGCCAGATCCAATCGAGCGCGTGTTCGCGCACGTTGTCGAAGCGCATACCCGGAATCACGCCCGCGGCATGACACGGCAGCGCGCGGCCGGCGGGATCGATCAGCATCAACTGGCGTCCCCAGCCGCCCATGCAGGCTTTGGGGAAGCGGGCGTGGTAGTCGGGGATGACGGAGTCGATGCGGACCTTTCCGCGCAGACGCTCCTCGGCCGCCGCCACCACTGCCACCGCGCGGTCGAGTTGCGCGCGCGTAGGCAGCAATGCGGACCGGTTCTGTAGCGCCCAGCCGTAGTACTGCGCGTGCGCGATCTCCATGCGATCGGGATGGAGCGCTTCGAGCGCTGTAATCATGCGATCGAGGTGATCGATATTCTGCCGGTGGACGACCAGGTTTACGGTGAACGCGATGCGCCGCTCCCCGATCTGACTTTCGCCGATCTGACTTTCGCGG
>DATFVD010000431.1:0-18790 GCA_035260505.1 Terriglobales bacterium | reverse complement strand
AGGAGGCAATCTCTGATACCGTTTTGATGAAGAACAGCCCATTTCCGGTCAAGAGCCCTTGGCTCTGTAAGCCTCCCTTATCGGACATATAGGCTCGAAGTTACCTTGAGGAGATACCAGCTTGACAGCAATCAATCGCTTTCTGTTTACCTCGGAATCCGTAACCGAGGGACATCCGGACAAGATCGCCGACCAGATTTCCGATGCCATTCTTGACGCCTGCCTTCGTGAAGATCCGAACAGCCGCGTCGCCTGCGAGACCCTGACCTGTACCGGCCTGGTCGTGATTGCCGGCGAGATCACAACTAAAGCTTATGTAGACTTCCAGAACCTGGTGCGCGGCGTGGTGCAATCGATCGGCTACGATAACGCGGTCTACGGCTTCGACTCGAACACCTGCGCCGTAATCTCGAGCATCAACAAGCAGTCCGGCGATATCGCCATGGGCGTGGATACCGGCGGCGCCGGCGACCAGGGAATGATGTTCGGCTTCGCCTGCAACGAAACCCCCGAACTCATGCCCCTTCCAATTTCGCTCGCCCACAAGCTCACGCTGAAACTTTCCGAAGTTCGCAAGAACGGCACCTGTCCTTACCTGCGGCCCGATGGAAAATCCCAGGTCACGGTGGAGTACGACTCGCCGGGCAAAGTGAAGCGCGTCGATGCCGTAGTCGTCTCCACCCAGCATTCTGAAAGCGTTGGCAACGACGAACTGCGCGCCGACATTTTGAAGCACGTCATCCAGACCGTGGTTCCGGCACACCTGCTTGATGAGGACACCAAGTACCACATCAATCCCACCGGACGGTTCGTCATCGGCGGCCCCATGGGCGATTCTGGTCTGACAGGACGTAAGATCATCGTAGACACTTACGGCGGCATGGGACGTCACGGCGGCGGCGCATTCAGCGGCAAGGATCCCACCAAGGTGGACCGTTCAGCCGCCTACATGGCACGCTACATCGCGAAAAACATCGTAGCCGCCGGCCTGGCCGACCGTTGCGAAGTGCAACTCGCATACGCCATTGGAGTGGCCGAACCCGTCAGCGTGCTGGTGGATACATTCGGAACCGAGAAGATCGACGCCAAGCTGATTCCGGGCCTGGTGCGGGCGAATTTCAAGCTCAAGCCGCGCGAGATCATCGATTCCCTCAATCTGCGACGTCCGATTTACCGCAAGACCGCGTCCTACGGACACTTCGGCCGCAGCGATGCCGATTTCACCTGGGAAGCGACTGACAAAGCCGCCAAACTGGCGTCCGACGCCGGAGTTAAGCCGGAACTAATCGCGGCGCGGAAATAAGGTCAGAGGTTCGAGGTCAGATGGCAGAGGTAAGAACCTGAGAGCCCGAACCATAAATAGCAGCAACGAAACAAGGCAAAACTTAGAGCAAGGTAGGTGTGAGTGAGGGAGGCAGAAGTCACCTCTGCAATCTGACCTCTCACCTCTGACCTCATCCGGGAGAACAATGGCTACGACATCGATTACCAGCGACATTAAAGGTTTGGAACTGGCCGATCTGGGCAAGAAACGCATCGAGTGGGCGAACCAGTCGATGAAGGTCTTACAGATCATCCGCAAGGAATTCATCAAGAACCAGCCGCTCAAGGGCATCCGCATTTCGGCCTGCCTGCATGTGACCGCCGAGACCGCGAATTTGATGATCGCGTTACGCGACGGCGGCGCCGATGCAGCACTATGCGCCTCGAATCCTCTTTCCACGCAGGATGACGTCGCCGCCAGTCTGGTTCGCGACTACAACATTCCTGTTTTCGCCATCAAGGGCGAGGACAACGACTCCTACTACAGTCACATCATGGCGGCGGTCGATCACAAACCGCAGTTCACCATGGACGACGGCGCCGATCTCGTGTCAGTCCTGCACACAAAGCGCACGGCGGAACTGGAGAATGTGATTGGCGGCACCGAAGAAACAACTACCGGTGTGATTCGTTTGCGCGCCATGGCCAAGGAAGGCGTGCTGCGCTATCCGATCGTGGCGGTCAACGACGCCGACACCAAGCATCTATTTGATAATCGTTACGGCACCGGGCAATCGACAATCGACGGCATCGTCCGCGCTACGAATTTCCTGCTCGCGGGATCAAAGTTCGTGGTCGCCGGATATGGCTGGTGCGGCCGCGGTCTGGCTTCGCGTGCACGCGGCGCGGGAGCGGAAGTGATCGTGACCGAAATTGATCCGACCAAAGCGCTCGAAGCGGTTATGGACGGGTTCCGCGTGATGAGTATGGAGGAGGCAGCCAAAATCGGCGATGTCTTCTGCACCGTGACCGGCAACAAGAACGTCCTCAGCAAACAGCACTTCACAGTAATGAAAGACGGCGCCATCATCTCGAACTCGGGGCACTTCAACGTTGAAATCGATATCCCGTCGCTCGAAAAGTTGTCGTCCTCCAAGCGCACCACTCGCACCTTCGTCGACGAATACACCATGAAAGACGGACGCCGCATCAACCTGCTCGGAGAAGGCCGCCTCATCAACCTGGCCGCCGCCGAAGGGCATCCCGCGTCGGTGATGGATATGAGTTTTGCCGACCAGGCCCTGTCCTGCGAGTACATGGTGAAAAACCACGCGTCGTTGGAAAAGAAGGTTTACACGGTCCCAGTGGACCTCGACAAGCGAGTCGCCAAACTCAAGTTGGAATCGCTCGGCATCAAGATTGACCGCTTAACTTCGGAACAGGAAGAGTATCTGGCCAGCTGGAACGAAGGAACGTAGGAACCGGTGTGTCAGGTCTCACTTGTCAGTTCTCAGAGAGGGCGGCGCAACCCGCCCTCACGTTTTGTATCGGGGTATCGCTTTAGCGACACCGTAGCTTTTTGAGGGAGACGACCCTTTAGGGGCCGGGCATGATTCCCTCCACTGGAGTTTTGTGCCGCCGGGCCGATGAAATTATTCGAGGTCCCCTGTGACGGTTTCGAATTCCAAAGTGCTGGTCGTCGAGGACAGCAAGTTTCTCCGGTTGGCCACTGAACGCACCCTGTCCAAGGCCGGCTACCTGATCAGCACCGCCAGCGACGGCGAAGAAGCTTTGCGAGTCGCCAATGACAAACTGCCCGACCTCATCCTCCTCGATATGATGCTCCCCAAGATCAGCGGTCCGGAAGTGCTGAAAGCCCTCAAAGAAAATCCAGCCACCATGCACATACCGGTGATTGTGCTGACCAGCCTGTCACAGAAGAACGAGGAAAAACTCCTCAGCGAAGGCGCGGCCGCCTACTTCGAGAAGTCCGCTCTAGCGCTCGACCAGAACTCCGGTCTCCTGGCGGCCACTGTAGAGACGGTGCTCGCTCGCGTGCGTTCCACAAAAAAACCCTGATCCGAAGTGTTACGACTGCGCACATCTTTCTTGCTGGTGGAGTGCCGGGCGTCCCCGCCCGGCGGGACGGACCAGACGCCCCTCAACCGCATGGCTCACGCGACCATTTGAAGCGATAGAATAAGCTGCATGTACCACTACAATCCCTCGACCGCTCTTGAAGAACTCACCGAAGACGCTACCCTGCCCAATCCCGTCCACGTGCGCGACATGATGCTGCGCCGCAAGCTCAATGCCGACCAGTCGCTGGAGCTGAACCGGATTTTCCTCGAATACCAGAAATTTTTCGGCGAAGCGCAGAAGCTGGGCAAGGAGATTTTGACGCGCCTGGCTAAGTAGTACCAGTGGGCCGCCCCGTCTCCGCGGCGGAGATTCCCGCGATAGTACGGAGCCAGTTTCAATTTCCACAGCCTCGCCTTAGCATCCCCCGTGTGGCATGATGGTCGCCATGACGCCCAGAGTTAAGAATGTTCTCGTAGCGGTATTTTGGTTCGTAATCGGCCATCTCAGTTGCGCCGTCATACACCACTGGCACGACGTCATGGGGAAATAACTGTGATCCTCGGCGGGAGCCCTCGCGAAACCTTCGGCCCGCAGCCGGAGCGCCCCGCCGGAGAGATCAGGCTTTGCCGTGGATCTTCGCCCACCACCAGCGCACGCCAACGAACAGGAAACGCCAGTCCTGGAAGAATTCAGGCGGCTTGCCCTCGAAAGCGTGGCCGATGAATTGGAAAACCCATCCGATGAGGAACATGGCCAGCGCGTACAGCCACAAGCGGTGGAAGAAGACGCTAGCTACAAAAAGGGGGGCCGAGAGCAGGATGGTAGGGATGCCCAGCGTGTGACAGACGCGGTTCACCGGATGCTGATGACTCGAGCCGTATTGCGCGATCCACTGCTCGTTGCTGCGTCCGCCCAGCACGGCGAGGATGATATCACGATCAGTATCCGGGAAGAGTTGAAGCTGGGTGGCCCGCTCCTTGCGGTTTTTGCAAGGGGCGGGTGCGAACGGGACCGCCTTTACAGAGTGGTACTCACCCGCGTCCGCTATTCTTCGCCCTGCGCTTAGCACTGGGTTGAATCCCTCGTGCCCGGTACTGCTGGTCGAGCGCTTGACGGATGAGTGTCTTGATAACGGCCTGCCTGCTGATGTTCAACTCTTCGGCAGCGCGGTCCAGCTCCTCTAGCATGCCCGACGCGAGGTCAACATTCACCCTCCGTATCGAACCCGGCATCATCATCCGCCCGGCATTGGTGAAAAACCGTGACACGTCACTCCCCTGGTCGGCAAGGCGGGCGATGGCTTCTGCCGACATTGGCTTTCGCGGTTTACGAGTGCTCTTCATAAAGTTCCTGCTCCTGTCTCGTGGCTTTCCACAGAGTGACGAGGTGGTAATATTCTCCTTCCTCGTCCTCCCGCACCTCAAAAATAACGGCGTACAACTCCCCTCCCACCCAGCCGATCGCCCTGTACTGCTCGGGACAATCCGAGCGCTGGTCAAGGTAGTACGGGTGCGAAAAAACCTCCTGCACCTCTTCGAATCCGATACCTCTTTTCGGATTCGCTCTTAGCCGCGCACTTTTGCGGTCATCGAAGTGAAATCGCATGAGTATAACAGTTATACCACATTAGGGGGAATGGCTTGGGGGTCCTCGCCCGTCACCACACGGGGCATGTGAGGACTCCCTGACGCGTCCTTGCTGTGCGAGATGGAGGTAGAGGTTCTTCGACGCCGCTCAGAATGACAAACTGGAGGACCAGCAACCCGCCCCTTGCAAGAAATGCCAAGGAACGAGCCACCCCAAGGGCTCTGATGATCTGACGGTGCCATCTGCCAGCCAACTGCGATAAACTCTTTGCAAGAAAAACTATGACAGACGACGAGAAGAGCCAACCGACGAACAAAGCGCATCCCGGAGACCTCACACGGCGCGACTTTGCAGCCCTCTTGGTGGGTGCGGGCATTGCCGCATCCGTATCATCATCGACAGCGGCAGCCGATATTGGAATTGAGATGGTCGAGACAGACGTTGAGATCAAGACTCCGGACGGAACTTGCGACGCCGCGTTCATCCATCCGAAGGCACTATCTAAGTCCGGTTCCTATCCAGGAGTGCTGATCTGGCCCGACGCAGGCGGTTTGCGGCCATCGATGCGCACAATCGGCAGGAATATCGCTGCTGAGGGATATTCCGTCCTGGTGCCCAATCCCTTCTATCGCATCTCCAAGGCTCCTTTCATGGATATCTCCAAATTCAATTTCCAGAATCCGGACGATATGGCGAAACTTAAGCCGCTGATGGCATCGGTAAACGCGGCTGGCAACGCCGAGAAGGATGCGACCGCCTACGTTGCCTTCCTCGATGCGCAAAAAGAAGTGAACAAGGCAAAAAAGATCGGAACCCAGGGTTATTGCATGGGCGGGGCGCTGGTGGTGAGGACTGCCGCCACATTGCCCGATCGCATTGGCGCAGGGGCGTCTTTCCACGGCGGAGGCCTGGTGACCGACAAGCCCGATAGCCCGCATCTGCTCGCGCCGAAGATCAAGGCTCGCATGTATTTCGGGATCGCGTCGAATGACGACGAGCGTCAGCCGGATGCCAAGGTCAAGCTGAAGGAAGCCTTTGCGTCCGCCAAGGTCGTGGCCGAAATAGAAGTGTATCCAGCCCAGCATGGATGGTGCGTGCCGGATATGCCCGCCCGCGATGGCGCGCCGATCTATAACAAGGTCGAAGCCGAGCGTGCCTGGGGAAAACTTGTCGCCTTGTATAGAGCGGCTCTCGCCTAGTCGCCGATCCACCCAGCCTATTCGCTCAGGGCTTGACCGCAAGTTTCAGATGGGCACTCTGTCCAAGGGCACGATGAACTGAATACCTTCAACCCGCCTGCTCTGGAGCCGCTCGTCATTGGTAACGAAAAGATCCACATTCGCGCTTGCAGCGCAGGCCAACTGGATAGCATCAGGCGCCTTTAGCGATCTCTGCGATCGCAGGGCCGCGTACGTTTTCGCCGCTTTTCCATCGAAGGAGATCAGGGTCGACGCGGTGGAGATGGCGTGCTCATATTTTCTGCAAAGGTCAGAGTCGCCGCGCTCAGTGGGCTTCACCAGTATCTCGCCCAGCGTGAGTGTGGAAGTCAGCAATTGATCGCCCCGATCGAGCATCTTCGAACGAAGCTGTCCGACAGCCTTGGAGAGCATCCCGTAATCCTCAAAAAGGTAAATAAAGAGGTTCGTGTCCCAAAATACGCGACTCATTCCCAGCCCTCACGCAGGCGACGTACATAATCGTCCGCGTGCTCGTCAGCCCAAAGATCCTTTCCAGATCCACGAAGGGCTAGCAAGGGATCGTCGCCGACCGCTCGCTCTGCGGCTTTCACACACCAACCGCGATACCACGCCAGGAGCCCTCGGAACCAGTTTTCGGGCAGATCCTCCGGTTTAGGCGAAATCTTTCCGCCCTCTCGCTGAGGATGATAAGAGTCGCCATGGCGAAACAGGCGACGGCGTCCCGGCGACGTTTCGACAAGCATTCTGTAGCGTCCAGGATTTGGAGGACGATTGGCGACGCAATGCTGCACCACGTGTACATAGAAACCAGGCCGCAACGGTCCCATAAATCTGAGTTCTTTCGCAGATCTTGCGAATTCCATGATCTCTTCGATCTGGAAATCCGGACGTTCGGGATACCGTTGATGAAGCATGAGAGTAGCGACCCAAACCTCGTCGGCCACTTTAATGGTCGGCTTAGCAGTAGCCGACTTAGCGATTGCTGTCGTCATCACGAACTCCTGCGGGGACGGACGTCTTCTAGCTTGCGCAAGGCTTCGACGATCGCTGCCTGCTTTTCGGTTGGGCATGGATATCTCCTTACGTTGGGATTAATCCGATTGGGAGCTATGCGGTGCTTCTTGCCGAGGAGTTCAGGAACGTGCGCAATCCAGCAAGCTTTCGAAACAAAACCAGAGGTCAACTCGACATCGCGTTGGACTACTGCATAGATGGGCATGATTGCGTCCTCCGATCGCCAACAGTAATTACATTATTACTTGTTACTGAATAATTGTCAATATAATCCTATGATTTGGGTTCGAACTTCCTGGAATTAGCGACCATCCTCCAAGTCCCCTAGAGACGGGCTTGCGTGTTCTCCCGCCGCATGCAGAGGAGTCGGGCAAGCCCTACAGGAGAGTGGCACCTGCCATCATTTACAATCGAGGATTCTCTCTGATTGGATGACTGGAAACCATACTCATGCATCGCTGGTCGCAACTGTTTATCCCTACTCTGCGCGAGGCTCCGGCTGATGCCGAGGTCGCTAGCCACAAACTGCTGGTCCGCTCTGGATACATCCGCCAACTGGGCGCTGGAATCTATTCGTTCCTCTTCCTCGGCAATCGCACGACTCAGAAGATCATGGGCATCGTCCGCGAGGAGATGGACAAGATCGGGCAGGAGTTCTACCTGCCTGCTCTGAATCCCCGCGAAATCTGGGAGGCGAGCGGGCGCTGGGCGGCGATGGGCGACAACATGTTTCGCCTCAAGGATCGCAAGGGTGCCGACCTATGTCTCGGCATGACCCACGAAGAAGTCATGACCGACATCGCGCGCAAGGAGCTGCGCAGCTACAAGCAACTGCCGCAGATCTGGTATCAGATTCAGACCAAATTCCGCGACGAGCCACGTCCGAAGTCGGGGCTGCTGCGGGTGCGGCAGTTCATCATGAAAGACGCGTATTCGTTCGACATCGATGCGGCCGGGCTCGATGTCTCGTACCAGAAGCATCACGACACATACTGCCGCATCTTCGACCGCTGCGGCTTGAAGTACATGGTGATCGACGCCCACTCCGGCGCGATGGGCGGATCGCAGTCGCAGGAATTCATGGTGCGCACTCCAGCGGGCGAGGATCTGATCGTCAGCTGCGAGAAATGCAACTACGCGGCGAATATGGAGAAGGCGACTTCGAAGCTTGCTCCAGTCGAGGACCTGAAGTCAGAGGGCGACGGCCAACCGCTCGAAGTACACACTCCGGGACAGAAAACCATTGAAGACGTGGCGCGGTTTCTCGGTGTGTCTCCTAAGAACAAGATCAAGACTTTGGCGATGATGGTCACCGAGGAAGACACAAAAACGGGCAAGGCTCGTGCGCGGGCCGTCGTGCTGCTCATGCGCGGCGATCACCAGATGAATGAAGCCAAGCTCTCGACGGCGGTTGCGGGCAAAGAGACGCGTCCGATGCAGGAGGAGGAAATTCGCGAATTGTTCCACTCCCCTGCCGGATACCTCGGCCCGCTCGGCATTGAGTGGGCGAAGGACATGACGGATTCGGGCAAGCCCATTCTGCTTGTCGATAAGGCGCTCGAAGGCCGCGTGAATTTAATCGGCGGAGCGAACAAAGAGGACTATCACGTCAAGAACCTGACGCCAGGCAAGACCTTTCATCCTACGGCTTACGCCGACCTGCGCGCCGTGACCGCTGGAGAAGTCTGCCCGGACTGCGGTGCTCCTCTGCGCATCGATACCGCGGTCGAAATCGGACACATCTTCAAGCTCGGCTACAAGTATTCGGAATCCATGGGTGCACGAGTCCTCGACCGGAATGGCAAGGAAGTCGCGCCAATCATGGGCAGCTACGGGATCGGCATCGAGCGCATTTTGACCGCGGCCGTCGAACAGAGTAACGATGAAAACGGCTTCTGGCTGCCGCCTTCCATCGCCCCGTTCGAGGTGGTGGTGGTATCGACGAACTCCAAGGACGAAGCCATCCGTGCCGCCTCCGAGGACATCGCCAAGCAACTGAAAGCGTCCGGATTCGACGTTTTGCTGGATGATCGGGACGAACGGCCCGGAGTGAAGTTCAAGGACGCCGATTTGGTAGGCATCCCCTTTCGTATCAACGTGGGAAAGAAGGTTACCGAAGGTACTGTGGAAGTCGTTCGGCGCTCGACTCTCGAGCGCGAGGACGTTAAGATTTCTGCCATAACCGAGTATTTCCAAGGACTGCGCCAGAAACTGCCCCGATGACTGGTCCCGGGCGTTCGCTAACCGGGAGAGCAGGCCAGGAGAGCAGTCCTTAGCGCATCACGGAGAGCTCGCAATTGGAAGCTCGCAACCAGCGATTTGGCAATTGTGTCTTATGGCAACTCTGAAATTAATCTTCGGCGTAGCCATCTTCGGGGTGTTGGCCTTGGTGGGCATCAAAATTATCCCGCCATTCTTCTCGAACTACGAGCTTGAGGACGAGATCAAGACCGAAGCCCTGCAGGCTACATACAGCACGCGCTCAGAAGATGATATTCGCGAAGCCGTAATCAAGCATGCCCGCAACTACGATATTGCGCTGACGCCCAGGCAGGTGCATATTTCACGGGTGGGCGGGTTCGGCACCGGCACTCTCGCCATTGACGCGGAGTACAGCGTCCCAGTCGACTTGCCCGGCTACTCGACCACTCTCGAATTCCATCCTTCGTCGAAGAACAAAGGCGTGTATTAGGAGTAGCTGCTCGCTGTTTCGCCGGCAATGTCGGCCTCGCATCATCCCCCGGAAGCGCCAGACCAATGTATCCAGGTCTCCACACCCCGTCTATCCTTTGACACGCATCCAAATAGTTGTGGGGGGCCCGTTGTGATTTAGAATCAACCAGAACCACGCCTTAGCTCCAAATTCGATTTCGGACTGAGAATTGCCCCAGTGAAAGAAGCACATTTGTCCCCATGGCCATTAAGCTGAAAATCCCGACGGCTCGAAGCGTTGGCCAGCGCGGAACAAGCCGCGGGCAAGGCAACCTGCTCGCCCGCGATCCGATCGTGCGCATTGCCCTGCTCGGTTTTCTCTCGCTGTCATTGTTGGTAGTCGGCATTTTTACCTACTGGTACGTCAAGTACGACCGCATCATCGAGCAGCGCTTCCGCGGCCCGGTTTTCGCCAGTTCGGCCAAGATTTTCGCTTCTCCGCGGGTAGTGAAGATCGGATCGAAGTTTACTATCTCTGAAATTGCGGCGGAGCTGCGTCACGCGGGCTATTCCGAAAAGGACGGCGAATCTCGGCTCGGCAGCTACCATCCGCATGGCGGCTCGATTGAAGTTCTGCCCGGACCCGAGTCTTACCACAGTCCCGAACCGGCCACCATCAAGGTCACCGACGGAGCGGTTTCCGCCATCAACAGCCGCAATACCGGAGACCTGGAGGCCTACGAGCTTGAACCCCAGATGCTCGCGTCGCTGTTCGACGCCGAGCAGCGTTCCAAGCGGCAGCTGATCAAGTACGACGATATTCCCAAGATTATTGTGGAGGCGGTTACCTCGATCGAAGATCGCCGCTTCTTCCAGCACAGTGGAGTCAATTTCCTGCGCCTGGCCGAAGCCGCATGGATCGACTTCACCCATCAGCGCCATCAGCAGGGCGGTTCGACGATCACCATGCAGCTTTCGCGGGCGTTTTTTCTCAGTCCGGAGAAAACCTTCAAGCGCAAGCTCATTGAAATGCTGATCGCGGTGGAATTGGAACAGAAGTTTTCGAAGCAGCAGATTTTCGAGTTCTACGCCAACCGCGTCGATTTGGGACAGCGCGGATCGTTCACCATTTCCGGCCTCGCCGAAGGGTCGCGTTCTTATTTCAACAAAGACCTGAAAGATGTCACCCTGCCGGAGGCCGCGCTACTGGCTGGGTTAATCCAGGCGCCCAGCTATCTTTCCCCTTATCGCCATCCCGAGCGGGCCCTTGAACGGCGCAATACCGTGATCGAATCGATGGTCGACACCCATGCCATCACGCGCGAGCAAGCCGATAAAGCCAAGGCGGCACCGCTGAAACTGGCGCCACCGAACGTGGAAGCGAGCGACGCACCGTACTTCGTGGATATGGTGCGCGACACCATCATCACCAAACTGAACGAGCACGAGGTCAACGACCAGGAGTATCGCATTTACACGACACTCGATCCCGGTTTGCAGCGGGCGGCCGCCCAAGCGGTCGAAACCGGTATCAAACTGGTGGACGACCAAGTCACAAAGATGCGCACACACAAGAAGAAGGTTGGGAAGAACAAGTTTGAGACCACGGTTACCCCCGGCCCTCAGGCACAGGTTGCGCTCATCGCCATGGATCCCCATACCGGCGAAATCAAGGCGCTGGTCGGCGGACGAAACTATGGAACGAGCCAATTGAACCACGCGCTGTCCAAGCGCCCCACCGGTTCGATCTTCAAACCGTTTGTGTACGCAGCTGCCATGAATACAGCGGTCGATGGCTCGTCAACCGTGATCACTCCAGCCTCCACCGTTCCCGATCAGCCGACGACGTTCTCCTACGGCGACCAGATCTATGAGCCGCGCAACTACAAAGAGGAGTACCACGGCGACGTCACGCTCCGCTACGCGCTGGCGCTTTCGCTCAACAACGCGACCGTCAAATTGGCGGAAGAAGTAGGCTATGACAAAGTGGCGGATCTGGCCCGCTCGGCCGGTATCGCATCAGTGAAAGCCACTCCGGCGATGGCGCTGGGAGCCTACGACGCCACGCCGATTGATATGACGGCTGCTTATACCAGCTTTGCGAACGGTGGCATGCGGCTTTCGCCTGTGTTCGTCAATTCGGTGCGCAATGCCAAGGGCGACGTCGTCATGAACTTCGGGACCGAGAAGAAACAGGTTCTCGATCCCCGCATCGCCTTCCTCATGACGAATATGCTGGAAGGCGTTGTGAATTTCGGCACCGCCTTCGGAGTACGCTCCGGCGGATTCACCGCGCCGGCGGCCGGTAAGACAGGCAGTTCCCATGACGGCTGGTTCGCGGGATACACCAGCAATCTGCTATGCATCGTCTGGGTGGGATACGACGACTACAGCGACATTCGCCTGAGCGGCGCTCAGACTGCCGCCCCCATATGGGGCGAATTCATGAAGAAAGCGGTTACCCTCCCAGGGTATTCGGACGTGAAGTCCTTCCCCCAGCCCGAAGGCGTGGTGGATGTGCAGCTCGACAAAATCACCAACCGCCTTGCGACACCTTCTTGTCCTGACGATTACACGATTGCTTTCGTGGCCGGTACCGAGCCCCACGAGACCTGCGACCAGAGCGGTGGTGTGCAGGGCTTCTTCTCGCGCATGTTCGGTGGAAACTCCGAGAAAGCGCTGCCTCCCCCCTCTACGAACGGGAACTCGCAGCCTGTCGCCGGTGTCCAATCTGAAGAAGAGGCCCGGAAAAAGAAGACATTCTTCGGCAAGATTGTTGGCGTGTTCAAGGGAGACACCACCTCCCCGAAGAGTGACAAAAACGCGCCTGCGCCGTCTAAGAGCAGTGACAACGGCGTGCCGCCGCAGTAGTCTGAAGATCACGTGCTCGGCCCGGGGGTGTATATGCGTTCCTGGATCCGTATCAGCTCTATCCCGCTTCTCTTCTCTGCGCTTCTCATTCTGCCATTGCAGGCTCAGAATTCCGAACAGGTGGAAGTCGGCCCTCCGCCGCTGCACCGCGCCGATCCGCCCTCTCCGGGAGCAACGCCCGAGGAACTCGAAACACGAGGTGATGAACTTCGCACCGAGAAGAACTTTCTCGACGCGGTGGATTTCTACCAAGCCGCTCTGAAAGCTGCGCCCGCGAGCGCGTCCATGTTCAATAAAATCGGGATCTGCCAGCTCATGACGCAGCGCTACAAAGAAGCCAAAAAGAGCTTCGAACACGCCATCCGAACCGATCGCAAACACGCCGACGCCTACAACAATCTCGGCGTCGTTTATTACGCCCAGCGTAACTACAGTGGAGCGATCAAGCACTACGAAAAGGCGATCACGTTGCAGGATGATGCTGCCTCCTACTACAACAATCTGGGTGCGGCTTATTTCGGCAAGAAACAGTTCGAAAAAGCCATCCAGAACTATTCCAAGGCGGTGGAGCTTGATCCCGACGTCTTCGAGCGCAGTTCGCATGCCGGCGTTCAGGCTCAGCTTCCTTCTCCCGCGGACCGGGCCCACTACGACTATGTTCTCGCCAAACTGTACGCCAGGACGGGCGTTCCAGAGCGTTCCCTGCACTATCTGAAGAAGGCGATGGAAGAGGGTTACAAGGACATCAAGAACGTTTACCGGGACAATGAATTCAGCACCCTGCGCAAAGATCCCCGCTTTGCTGAACTGATGTCGGCCAAGACGACGGCCATCCCCGATTAAACGCGTGATAACTCATTGGCGAAGAATGGGTTAGATACGAGTGCAAAATCGGAACTGCTCCGCGAAACTTTCCCGGCGAACCGGGGTTTTCAGCGTCATCGCTCCTGAAAACAACAGGGTGAGTAGGGAGAACACACGCCCACCGGTTGCTAACCCGAGCACGCCCCAAGCAAGCAACCGGTGGGTGAGTTTCAGCTCTTACCATTAGATATCGGCTTCTCTCTCCGAAATGTAATCCTCCACCACTTGTTTCCATTTGCTCTGCGCTTTCAGAATGTATTCGACCGCGTCGCGCCCCGCGCCGTCTCCTCCCGCATGGGACGTAACCCAATGGGCTTCGGCCTTAACCTCGGGGCGCGCATTCTTCACCGCGATCGCCAGCCCGCATTTTCGCATCGCCGGCAGATCGATCACGTCGTCGCCAACGAAGGCGGCCTCGGCCGCCGTGATCCCGTCTTTTTGAAGAATTTGCGCAAACACCGACGCCTTGTCCTGAATTCCCTGGTACACGTGGTCAATCTTCAGATCGCGCGCGCGGAGCGCAACCGTTTCTGAGATGCGCTTGGTAATGATCCCGGTCTTGATTCCCGCCATGCGGGCCAGTGAAATAGCGGTGCCGTCGTGCGCATGGAAGCCCTTGGCTTCGATCAGGCTAATGCTGTGGAGTCCGAAGCCGCCCTGTCCGCCATACTGGGCAGATTTCTCGAGGAGGCTTTGCTGCGCTCCCGATGGCTGGCCGCCGGAAGGCGCCGGGAAAATCCAGATTTTCCCGTCGGTAAGAACTCCGTCAACGTCGAAAAGAATGAGTTTGATTTTGCGGGCGCGGGCAGTGGCGGATGGTTTGGGCATCGCCGAAATTCTAGCAGGCTGCCGACTGGCTGGCGCAACAACTGCCTCGGGTATTCGCGACGCCTGATTCCAAGTTGGAATCTTGCCATCGAACATATCTGGCTGAATACAAATAGCTTAACGCTCCAGATGAGAATGTCTCCCATCCTGCATCTTTCTTACCTCCTCGTCCGTATATCCGGGTAGCATGAACGCCATAGCTTATTGCTTCGCGAACGCGATGGAATCCGATGCCAGCGCAATTGCTCGCGGTCTTCGCCGGCGCGATCCGGACTTGCTGGACCGTCTCATCGAGCAATATCAGCACCGGCTCCTCCGGTATCTGATTTACCTGGCGAGGAATCGCGAACTGGCCGAGGACCTCTTCCAGGAAACCTGGATTCGCGTGCTGGAACGCGGCTATCAGTACGACGGCAAGCACGAATTCAGTACCTGGCTCTACACGGTGGCGAGAAATCTGACGATTGATTATTTGCGCAAGAAAAGTCCGCTCAGCCTGGATGGGCTGATGGAGGATGAAGTGCACGCAGCGCTCGAACCGGCCGATACCCGGCCCATGGCGTGGGAAGTTGTGCAGCAGCACGAGCAAGCCGAGCGTATCAGTGCGGCGTTGGTCAGCATTCCGACGGAGTATCGTGAGGCCGTGGTGCTGCGCTTCCAGGAGGGATTGGCTCTGGAGGAGATTGCGACGGTAACAGGCGCGAAGCTGGGCACAGTCAAGTCGCGGCTGTATCGCGGACTGCACATGCTGATGTCGCGGCTGGAGGGGGCGCAGGCATGACGCGGGACAAACATGACGAGGCCAGGGAGCTAACCGCTCTGGGTGGTGAAGGTCTCTCCGAGGCGCAGCGGGCCTGGCTGCAAGCCCATCGCGATGAATGCGAAGGATGCCGTCAGTATGCGGAAGCAGTAAACGGGGTCGTTCGTTCTTTGCGTTCGCTGCCGCTTGCCGCCGATTCCCGCCTGGTGCGAGCCACGCAGATGCGGGTGCGTTTCCATGCCAGCAGGCTTCGGGAGACGCGGGAACGCCTTTGGCTGGTCGGGATGGCTTGTCTCGGTGTGGGACTTTCTGCGACGCTGTCCGTCCCTCTTTTGTGGCGACTCTTTGCTTGGATGGGCGAATGGGCCGGAGTCTCGACCCTGGTTTGGCAAGCGGGCTTCATGTTTTTCTTCATCGCCCCGGCACTGGTGGTCAGTATGCTGTTGCTGGCCCGAGGCGCCCATCTGACGAACACCGGAGAACGGTCACGGCAATGGCGACGAGAAAGCTGACAAATTTATGCAGGTAAAAGACGAAACTCAAACTGGGCTGACGTCGGAAATCAAGATTGTTCCGCCCTGGGCATGGACGCTGGCGGTGGTTGGATTCTTCAGCGCACAGATTTTCTTCAATGTTGTCGTGCCTCGGCACTCGAACGGGCCGCCAGCATGGGCGCGGCCTTTGCTTGGGCTTCTGCTCGGCCTGGTGCTGGGTTCTTTTGTGTTGTTCATCGGCTATATAAACCGCGACGCGAAACGCCGCGGCATGAGCCCGGTCCTTTGGACGATTGTCGCCATATTTATTCCCAACGCTCTGGGCATCATTCTTTATTTCGTACTGCGGCAACCGCTGCGGAGCGCCTGTCCAAAATGCGGCAATGCCGTGCAGACCGGATTCAACTTCTGCCCTCGGTGCAATCACAAGCTGAGTCCGAGCTGTCCGCAGTGCCAGCGCTTGGTTGGCGTAAATGATCTGTATTGTCCATACTGCGGAACTTCCCTGCACAATCAAGCGGGCCCAGCCCCTGGCCCGGTAACGAAGCTTCCTGGCTAGCATTGCAGAGAACACCAATCCCTTGGCAGGCGAACATTTTACGAAACCGCCATTTCTCGTTACAATCATTCCCATGCTGTCCGCTGTCTCCCCTTCGCTGGCCTGGGCTCACCCGCTGGTTCAGGAGTGGTTCACGGCGCGCTTCTCCACGCCGACCGAACCGCAGGAGCAGGGCTGGCCTCACATTCTCGCCGGCCACACCACGCTGATCTCGGCTCCCACCGGATCGGGCAAAACGCTTGCCGCCTTCCTTGCCTGCATTAACCGCCTGATCTGCAAAGCTCTCGCGGGCGAACTCCACGACCGGACCGAAGTGCTCTATATCTCCCCGCTCAAAGCTCTCGGCAACGATATACAAAAGAATCTCGAAATCCCGCTGGGGGAAATTTTGCAGATGGCGGGCGAGCGCGGGCTGCTCATGCCGGAGATCCGTACGGCGGTGCGGACGGGCGACACTCTGATGAAAGACCGGCGCCTCATGCTGCGGCGTCCGCCGCACATTCTGGTTACCACGCCCGAGTCGTTCTACATCCTGCTGACGGCGGAGAAGAGCCGCGCCATCCTGCGTGATGTTGAGACCGTGATTGTGGACGAAATTCACGCCGTCGCCGATGACAAGCGCGGCGTGCATCTTTCCCTTTCGCTGGAGCGGCTGGAAGCTCTGACTCATCGCCCGCCAGTGCGCATCGGCCTTTCCGCGACGCAGAAGCCGATTGAAGAAGTCGGGTGCTTTCTAGCCGGTAACTCTGATTCCGAAACAACTCGCCCCGATCCGGTGATCGTCAACGTTGGCCACAAGCGCACGCTCGATATTGGCGTGGAGGTTCCGTCTTCGGAACTTGGTCCAGTCGCTTCGAACGAGATGTGGGACGAGATTTACGAGCGCATCGTGCAACTGGTGAACGCGCACCGCTCGACGCTGGTCTTTGTGAATACGCGGCGGCTGGCCGAACGCATTGCCCATCAACTGGGGGAGCGGTTGGGTGAGGACAACGTGGCGGCGCATCACGGGAGCTTGTCGCGCAAGCTGCGTCTGGAGGCGGAGCGGAAGCTGAAAGAGGGCCAGGTGAAAGTGCTGGTCGCGACCGCGTCGCTCGAACTCGGCATTGACGTGGGAACGGTGGACTTGGTTTGTCACATCAGTTCGCCGCGTTCGATTGCCGTTGCTTTGCAGCGGGTAGGGCGGTCCGGCCACTGGCGCGGCGCGGTTCCCAAAGGACGATTTTTTGTCACCACGCGCGACGATCTCGCGGAATGCGCCGTGCTCGTGCGCGCGATTCGCCTCGGCGAACTCGACCGGCTGATTTTTCCGGAAGGTTCGCTCGACGTGCTGGCGCAGCAGATTGTTGCTTGCTGTGCGGCCGCTGGTAGTGCCGCCACATCTAACAAATCTGGCGATCAATCAAACGACGGTTGGGATGAGGATAAGTTATTCGCGCTCGTAAAGCGGGCCTATCCCTATCGCAATCTCACGCGCGAGACGTTCGACGCGGTGCTCACGATGCTCTCAGAAGGAATCGCGTCGCAACGAGGCCGCTACGGCGCTTACCTGCATCACGACCGGATCAACCGCAAGCTGCGGGCGCGGCGTGGCGCGCGTCTGGCGGCGATCACCAGCGGTGGCGCGATTCCTGACAATGCTCTCTTCTCCGTCGTCGCGGAACCGGACGGCGGCTCAGTCGGAACCGTCGATGAAGACTTCGCCGTCGAAAGCATGGCGGGCGACATCATGCTGCTCGGAAACACGTCGTGGCGCATCCGTCGTGTCGAATCGAGGACGTCGCGCATGCTGGTGGAAGACGCACACGGCGCGCCGCCCACCGTGCCGTTCTGGCGCGGAGAAGCTCCGGCACGCACCGCCGAACTCTCGCAACAGCTGGGCGAATTGCGCAAACAGATCAGCGATCGGCTGCCGGGCGTGGTTCCAGTAGAAGGATGGCGCAATCTTCCTATCGTGGCCGATGCCGTGAGTTGGCTGCGAGAAGAATGCCGACTCGATCTATCGGGCGCCGAGCAACTGATTCAGTACATCCTCGAAGGGCGCGTCGTGCTGGGCGATGTGCCCACGCAGACGACGATTATCGCCGAAAGATTTTTTGACGAGGGCGGCGGGATGCAGTTGATCATCCACGCACCGTTTGGCGGCCGTATCAATAAGGCCTGGGGACTGGCGCTGCGCAAGCGTTTCTGCCGCGGCTTCAATTTCGAACTGCAGGCGGCGGCCACCGACAACGGCTTGAACATCGCTCTGGCCGAGCAGCATAGCTTTCCCCTGGCGGATGTTTTTCAATTCCTGCATTCCGAGACCATGCCGCCGATCCTGGAGCAAGCAGCGCTCGATTCACCGATCTTTCAGACGCGCTGGCGGTGGGATGCGACGCGCGCTCTGGCCCTGTTGCGTTTTCAGGGCGGCAAGAAAGTGCCACCGCAGATTCAGCGCATGCGCTCCGACGATCTGCTCGCCTCGGTTTTCCCGGATGTAGCCGCGTGCCAGGAAAATATCGAAGGAGACATCAAGATTCCCGACCATCCGCTGGTGCGCGAGGTAATGAAGGACGTTCTAACCGAGGCGCTGGATATCGAGGGCCTAGGCGAGGTCTTGCGCGGAATCGAGGAA
>DATFVD010000430.1:0-2945 GCA_035260505.1 Terriglobales bacterium | reverse complement strand
ACGATTCTGGAAACGCCGCCACCGGTCATCCCGCTTTGTCGAAAGCAGGCCCGGACATATGCTATCAGATGGTTACATGCTGGCGCCAACAGCGCTCGCGCGCCGTTGCGCAGCACCTAGGTCAGCGGGTCGGCAAAAGTTCCGGCTGCAAGAGTGGAAACCGTTAGTCTCGGTCACGGCGTATCACTCCTTCGGTGGAGAAGTGGAGGCTCGAATACCGGCACTCGTGCCGTCATCAACTTTCGAACATAGCTCAAGCGCTCGCGCGTCCGCTCGGATGCAGGTATCCCGTTCATCTGGGTGCTCTTTCGTCAGACGATCAAGCGCCAACTCGGTCGTCAGTGACTCGCCAATCAGGCGACGGTGCACCCCAATCCTTTTTCCAGCAATCCTAGGACTTCAGCTGGGCGGGCTGAATAAGGTGGGTTAGCCTTTTTCGTGTTGGTCCCGAGCCTTTAACTAGTTTAAGCTAAATGCCAGCAACAAGCCTGAGGGCTGGGTTGGCGAAGAAGCGCGGCTAACAGTGGCAGGGAGGCCAAGTGGCAAGCGGCAGAAGCAAAGGCAGGCGGGATGCAAACCCGAAGGCTTTGCTAGCTGGAGCGCTGGCTGTCGGTGTCACTTCTGTCCTACTGCCGCCCTCGAGCGAAGCAGATGTCATCCTGCAATTCTTCGAGAGCAGTTACCGCAATACCGAGCACCGTATGCCAGACATCTTCATGGCTGGCTACAACGCCTTGTGGATTCCGCCGCCAGGCCGCGCCGCCTGTGCGGACTGTGCCAGCTCGGTAGGCTACGATCCCTTTGACCGGTTCGATCTAGGTAGCTCCGGCAAACCCACGCTGTATGGAACGCGCGGACAACTGCAGCAGTTGATCCGAGAAGCTCACAAGGCGAACGTCGCCGTCTACGTCGATACCGTTCTCAACCACAATGGGTTCAGCAATCTCGGAACGCCCGGGTTCATCGAAAGCGGTGGTTATCCGGGGTTCGTCGTCTCCTTACCGCAAGACATCGATGGTGACTTCCATAACGGCTTCTTAACCACAGAGCAGCCGGGTCACGAGCTCGATGGCCGACTGGGTGGGGAGATCGACATCGCACAAGAGAAGAATCACCGGTTTATTCGCCAACCAGTGGACGCTGGCGATGCACGTAATATTCCCGTGGTTGGGCGGACCGCCGACGGCAGAATAGTCTTAACCGGGAACCAGCCCGCCCGCGACAGCAATCGGCAGTTTTACCCGGACGCGGACCCGGCTTCGCCGGCAACGTTGGGCAACACTGCGGCCGATCGACACACGCCCTCCGGTTTTGATTTAGATCGTCCGGAGGCTGGAGACCCGGTCGAAGAGAACGCTACAGGACTTCTCCTCCGCTACTGCAAGTGGATGGTCGAAGTCGTTGGCGTCGACGGATTCCGGCTCGACGCCGCAAAGCATGTCCCGCCTTTCTTCTGGAATGACTTCTTCGATCAGGCGGTCTTCCACATCGGATCGGGCGGAACGACCCCTTACAGTTTCGGTGAAGTGATTGCCGGCGGCAGCGCGGACGATCTCAGCAAGCTACGTTCTTATACCCGCAAGGATGGTTTTGGGAATCGCGACGTCCTCGATTTCCCACTGTTCTTTACGATGCGCAATGTGTTGAACGGCACCGGCAACGGCAGTATGCGGGCGCTGGAGCGCGCCAGTGTCGACATTGTCGATGGCGACCCCAACGATGGCTCCATCGGCGTGCAGTTCGTGCAAAATCATGATGGCATCGGCGAGCCGCCTGCCGCCAACAATATTGCCTACGCGCACATTCTGACGCGCAATGGCTACCCGATCGTCTACTTCAACGCCCGAGAGTTTACCCCGCCGAATTTCCCAAGGGAAGGACGCGGCGATGCCCTCGGCGGACAATTCGGCACAATCATCACCACTCTAGTCGACATCCATCACAGCTACCGCCGCGGTCGGCACCTGACGCGGTTTATCGATGACGATGTGTACATTTACGAGCTTGACCGTTCGATGATAGTCGGGCTCAACGACAACAAACACTTCGACGCTGATCGAACGATCCAGACCTCGTTCCCCGAAGGAACGACCTTGGTTGAACTGACGGGCAACCCTCACGCGACCGCCCCGTTCCTTGTCGGGCGCAACGGGACGGCGGTTGTCAAGATCCCGAGTGACGCCAACGATCTCGGTTATGCGGTTTGGGGGCCAAAGGCGCCAAGCGGCGCCACGAGCGTAGCGCCACTCATGATAGCGCCAGTGGCGTCAGTCATTTCGCCCGACGGCCCGGACGTGCCGAATGGCCTTCGCCAGATCACACCGATCGAGAGGCTGACAGCGAACAACGCGACGTTGACGTTGACTCTCCTTGACGAGGATCTTGACGACCGCGCATTCGTGCGGATCGATAATGGCGGGATCAATGTAATCGGCACGGAGATTTTTGCCAGCGGTGAGTTCAAAGGGTTTCAAACATTTACCACGTCGGACCCTGGCGCCACTGGACGAGGCGTCTACTCCGCGACCCTGGACCTGTCAAAACTGGAAACCGGCAACCATTATATCGAAGTCGTCGCCTTTCTGAAGCGCGAGGCGTCGCTGCCGCCGATCTTCCGCACCTTCCGGAAAGTCATATTCGTCCAGCGGTAACGCGATCCGTTCGAGGTCGAAGAACCTCTGTCAGGTGCGCGCCTATAAGCGCTGGGGCGGAGGGCAGAGAACATGAGGGCAAGTAAGGGATAGCAGGCTTCGCGTGGATATTGCAGTCGTGAAGACGCGCCTCACATGGTACGCGATTGCTCTCACGCTTGCGCTGACGATGCCAGCGAACGCGGCTGAGCGCGCGGACAAAATCCTATCTGGATGCAAAATCATGCTTGGCCATCTTGCCGAGAACAAGGAGCCACCGGCACGCGGGGGGGGGACGCGACGTTCTGTCTTGGG
>DATFVD010000429.1:0-3720 GCA_035260505.1 Terriglobales bacterium | reverse complement strand
GACGGAAGATATGGCTCCAGGCGACAAAATTCCAACCCATCGTCACCCGCATGCCGACGAGTTGATTCTTATTCAGAGTGGAACTGGAAAAGTGATGCTGGGAGATAAAGTACAGGTTGCGCATGCAGGTGCCATTGTATTTATTCCGAGAGATACCTGGATAAGTATGGAAAATATTGGGACGGACCACTTGACCCATACCGACATTTGGTCAGCATCGGGGCACGAGGAGTACATGCGGGCTGTTTCAGTTCCGGTTGGGCAACCAGTCGTCCCGATGACGGAACAGGAACTAATGGAGATTCGCAAGAAGTATGCACATTACGCGATCTTTCAATAGAAGGCCTTTCAAAGCGACCGACCAAATCACAACGATGCACTTGAATGCAAAGAATGGCTGGACGCAATGAATGGGCGTCCTGTATCTCACCCGGGACTTAGGATAAGTTCCGTGTTGCCGACCACTCACCCACAATCGCCGGAACCGCTGCGCACCGGCGGAATCCGAATTGTTACATATGGAATTTGCCTGTTGCGAGCACGCGACTACGGGATGATGACCGTTCTCAAACCGTGTTGGTCCCTTTGCCAAGCGTCCTCGACTTCGCATAGCGGAACTCGCTCGGTGTCGATACGCAGCTTACCGCTGGCGACATTAGACAGAAGTTGGCGGACGGCTTCTAGCCACATCTCAGGCGAGGCTGGCGCGTTACCAGATCCGGCTCCGAGGATTTCCAGCCTCGAACTTCGTAGTGCAGCGGCGGCCAGCGAAATCGTGGGCCCCGCGCTCTCGCCCACTTCGATAAGGCGGATTCTGGATGACGTCGGCTTCAAATCCTTTCGCGCGATGGCAGACAGAAGCGCTTCAGTGGGAGGGCCCCAGAGGTAATCGATGATGACGTCGAAGCCAGCATCACCAGCTTCGCGAGCAAAGGCTTCGGTCAAGTCCTGGCCGGGTTTGTCGAGGCGGATGGTCGAGTCGGCTCCGAGGTCGTGAAGAGTGCTCAGTACCTGTTCGTTCCTTCCGGCGGCGATCACCCGTCCAGCGCCGAGGAGCTTGGCTGTTTGTACGGCCAGCTTTCCGGTGACTCCGGTTGCACCAAGGATGAGCACAGTCTCACCCGCAGTGAGTTGAGCACGCCAAGCAAGTGCCCCCCAGGCCGACAGACCGGGGTTTACGACGGCTGCGGCGATATCGTCGTCAATGCTATCGGGGATCGGAAAACTGTGAGATGGAGACACGATCGTGCGTTGAGCCATACTCCCGTAGGGGAACCGTGGTATAGCGAAGAACACACGTGTGCCGTCGTCAAGACACCCAACTCCATCCATGCCGCATACGACGGGCAGTTCGCGGAACGCGGCGTAGTGCGAGCCGCTGGCGATCTGCTTGTCGATGGGCTTGAGCGCGGCAGCACGGACGTGCACAATCACCTCGTCTTCTTCTGGGATGGGCTCGGAGAACTGCTCGAAGCGGGGTGACTCATTAAAGGCGTGTAGCACAGCGGCATTCATAACTGGTCTCCTTTCACAATGACTGACATTTTTCGATTCATACTTTCTTCGTATTGCCTGATCATTTCCCTTTGTTGGCTTTCGTTGTTCTGCCCCCGTACTCTAGATATGTTCTCGTTGGCCTGCTAACGGGAAGGTGGCAATATTTATCGGAAAAGGGTCAATCTCATAGATTCATGGTCTTGGTCCCGAAGAATGCGGAAGAGCTGCGCCGTCTCTACGAGAGCGATACGCCAGTACTGGCATTTGCCTTCAAGAGGCGTGCGGCCGAGGATTGGGCGCCAGAGCACAGCCACGCGCGTGGGCAACTCTTCGCATTGACCCAGGGGTTGCTCATCGTGGAAGCAGGAAGCGAACGATGGATGTTTCCCTCCCAGCGTTGCGCATGGATTCCACCAAATTGTAGGCACGCGGCGCGTTCTGTGGGGGGCGTCGCCGGCTCGATGGTTCATTTGTCTGCGGAGATGTGCCGCGGACTACCCAAGATGCCCTGCATGTTCAACTCATCGGAGCTATTGTTCGCAATGGTTAATCGTATTCTCGCGTGGGACGTCCGGCAGCCGCTGAACCCGGCGAAGAAGCACTTAATCGCTGCGCTTCGTGATGAGATTCGACAGCCTGACCAGCAGCCCTTGCGTTTGACCATACCAAGAGAAGAAAGACTGGCCAAAGTTGCTGATGCTCTGTTGGATGATGTTGGGGATGACCGCACGCTGGACGCTTGGGCGCATGTTGCCGGAATGGCCCGCCGTACTTTCATGCGTGCGTTTTCCGCTCAGGTAGGTATGTCATTTGGCCGTTGGCGACAGCAGGCGCGGTTGTTTGCTGCCCTTGAGATGCTCGCACAAAGGAAATCTGTCACGGAGGTCGCTATCGCAGTCGGTTACGACAGCGTAAGTGCCTTCATTGAAATGTTCCGGACGATGCTGGGAACCACACCACAGACATACTTTCGAGGCAGGCAAGAACCGGGACAAAAATAGAACCGGAAATTACGAGCCGGCGAACCCATTTCCACTCACCTCGCTTGCTGTGGGCGGCTTCGTTCTGACGGGCAATCCGGAAGTGACCCAATTACTTCCTGTTTGCCGACCAACCATCCAGGATTCTCATCGATCAGATGAAATGCGCGGTTCGGGCACGATCCCGTCTCGAAGAGCGTTGCGGACGGCCAGTCAGGGCAGGCCTACGCGCCGGAGAAGATCTTTAAAGCGTTCATCCGAGCGGTATCGGTCAAAAATCGGATCGACGGCGAGATATCCCATCCAAACCGCGTGATCGTCATAGGCCGTTTGCAGCCATTTGAACGTGTCGTCTTTTCTGTTTAAGGCTGAGTAGATTTGCGCCAGGCCGTAAGGGGAAACGTAACGCGTCCTCGGCATGATTTCCAGCTCGCGGGCCATTCGGAGTGCGTCGCGATTCCGCCCTGCGACTGCAAAGGCAACCCCAACCTGCGCCGTATATAGTGGGCTGCCTCCAGACAGATTTGCCGCCCTCTTCAGCTCGTCAACCGCTTCGCTGTGCAGACCTGCCTGAATATAGTCCTCTCCGAGCAGAAGGTGAGCGGCTGCGAAGTTCGGATCGAGTTCAACGGAGCCTTGATTTTGCTCGATTGCCTGGGAATAGTCGCGTGCCAGATAGTAGCGAAGTCCCAGCCATGTACTGATCATGAGGTTCAAGGGATCGAGTTGTAGTGCACGCCTCGCTTCCGCAAGTGCTTGCTCGTGGCGGCGCTGCATGGAAAGGTAGTCCCCGTACCAATGGTGCGCGTTCGCGTATTGAGGATCCAACTGGAGAGCGCGTCTGAACTCGGCTTCCGCTCCGATCCAATCCCACCGATGGCTCATGGCAAGGCCCAGCGAGGCGTGGGCTTCAGCCGAGTCTGGATTAATGTCGAGCGCTTTGCGTGCCGCTGCGTAAGCTTTCGGGAGCGCCTCGGTTGGGGACTTAAACCCATGCCACGCCAGTCCGCTGTTGCAGTCGGCCAGCCCCGAATATGCCGCGGCATAAGCTGGATCGTTGTCGATCGCCTGCTGAAAATATTGCTCCGCCTTTTGCATACTGGCGCCGGTTCGCTTGTTCCAGTAGTAGCGGCCCTTCAAGTACGCCTCGTATGCTTCGGGGCTTAGTTGTCGCGGAGTGGCTAAACGCCTTTCCTGTTCTTCAGTAAGAGCGATGTGAATCTGGCTCGCTATGCTTCGCACA
>DATFVD010000428.1:0-2555 GCA_035260505.1 Terriglobales bacterium | reverse complement strand
GTAGTATCCAGGTGTAGGCTAGGCCTTAGAGCGGCCCGCCTAGGTCCCTGAGTTCTGCTGGAGCATACTCCAATGTCGGAACCGAAATACTTAATAGTGTTTCCAGATTGCTTGGTGGCACCCGGCTGCAAAACCGTAGGCGCTTGGACGTTAAGTCGGGTAACCAGACATGTCCGATTACGTTAATCAGGCAAGTGGATCGTTTCCGGACTGCGCCATCATTCGCCCCCAATCGGCGACGAGTGCCAATGTCGCTTTCAACGATCCGCAACGGCGCTTGTATGGAATGTGAGTTTCAAAGCGAAAACTACGATTCTCATATGCTATCCCGCCAGCTCTTTTAGAAGGCCTGTCGATCGAACATAACTCTTGACAACGTCGACGGTCGGAGTCCTTCGAAGTTCCTGCTTGACAAGCTCTGGTCGCCCGCCTAGGCTTCCGCATATTCCACGCCGTCCCCAAACCCTTGTTCAGATAGCAACCCTGAGTACGGCGTAAGGAGGTCCTATGAGGCAGATCCTCTCTAGCCGCATAACGCGTTCCGTTTTCCCTGCATTTGTGCTCTTTGTCTGTGCCGCACGTGCCCAGGCGACTGACATCAGCGGTACCATTTCCACCACATTCACCATCTTCGAGGACAGCGAACTCGTGGGCGACGTCACCTGTATGGTCGCGGGCGCGCCGTGCATAGCATTTGGAGCTCCGGGTATCCAATTGCGCCTGAACGGTTTCACCATCACCGACGGGGCCAACCCTTCCAGCAACTGCGCCAGCTCGAGTTTTACTGAAGACGGAATTCAAGTAAATGCGCAGCACGACGTGGCCATCCTCGGACCTGGGCTGGTGCACAAATTCGCCGGGCTGGGAATATCCCTGTTAGGATCCACGAAAGTAAGGGTCGAGGGTGTTACCGCGTCTGACAATTGCTTCAGCGGCATTTTCCTATTTGGCACTACGGACAGCGACATTGAAAGAAATGTTTCGGTTCGAAACTCGATCGGCTCCAAAGGTAACCCCTGCGGCGGAACTTGACTCGCCAGCAGCCACAACAACCGAGTTCGGTTGAATGTTTACAGCGGGAACGGCTCTGCTCTCTCGACCCTGCCAACCGGCGCCAGTAACAATTTCGGTGTGGGACTGGTGGGTACAAGCAAAGACAACTTAATCGAGAAGAACAAGATCGGCGGAAACCTAAATGGTGTTTTGATCGCAGCCCCCACGCAGGGTGGCAACGTGATCCGCCGCAACATCATTGTTGGCAACCCTCCTGTGCAGGTCTCGAAAGAGTTTGGCGCCTCGATCGGCGCAGATATTCAGGACCTCTCGGCTCCAGGCACGAATACCTTTGATGACAACCGCTGCCTGACCTATGTGGGCGCCGGACCATCTCCATGTCCAAACGTCGGGAAACCACAGAGCGGGGAGGATACGGAACAAGAGGACGTGGCAGCCTTCGGGCGGAATCGTCTCGCGTTTCCGCAAGCTCGGCTAATCGACGCTGTCTTCCACCGCAGCCTTCGGCCTCTGCCCAACGCTGCTGGCCCCGCACGACCTGCCCACACCGCTGCGTCCGATTCCGTGACTGTGATCGGCAAAGTAGTCGACGCCGCATGTTTCATGTTGCATGCTTCTGCGGCCACAGCAGCGTCTCACAAGGACTGCGGCGCGGCCTGCTTGGCCCGCGGTGCCCCTCTCGCAATCGCGACCGACAATGGCGCTCTTTACTTTCCCGCCGATGGAAATCAACGGCTCAAGAGCCTCCTGAATGCCCGCGTCCGCGCCTCCGGCACTGTCGTGGAAAAGCACGAACCGATGGAGCTGAAAATGCCAGTCGGCGACAAGAATCAAATGGTTGTGCGCGTGGAGGGTGGTTACAAGCAGATCACGATCGAAACGCTTGCGAGAATCCCGGCGGAAAAGCGGTAACGTGCGTGTCTGTGGGAAAGTGCGCCAGCGATAACCAGCCGACCGCAACATTAAGTATGAAAAGAGAATGAAAATTACGGCTTCGTTTGTCAAACCCGCGAACGGCTGCGCCGTCAGCATCTCGGGCATCTAGCTGAAAACGAGGTTCTGGCCGAGTCGTCGGCAAGTCGGAAAGTATCCCAACACCTCGCGGGTCCTCTTCTGAAAGCGTCGGTCACTTGGCAAACAAGTGGGTTTGCATCGCGCGGTGTGAACAGCTAACTCCCGATTAGCCCCGACTGCGTCTTCGACGCGTCGCTAGTGCCAGGAACTTGTCCAGGACGATTTCTTGATTTGAAAGGACTTATCAACAAGTTCCTGGAGAGTCGGCTTACCGGAGATGTGGATTTCGCTGACCGGCACTTGATTGCATAACAGTGTCGGCTCCCTCGACCCGAGTAGACTGTGGTTGCTTGACGACCAGAGGCTCGGGAGGAAGGAGCCGAACATGATGATAGGCGTAGATTATCACCCGAGCTTTCAGCACATTGCATTTTTGATGGAAGAGACAGGCGAATATAGCGAACGACGACTGAACCACAGTGATGGGGAGGCCGAGAAATTCTATCGAGACCTGAAACTGCGAGGAG
>DATFVD010000427.1:0-3379 GCA_035260505.1 Terriglobales bacterium | reverse complement strand
TTCGGGGAGAGAAAGTCTTCGTGACCTTTGCGGCCTTAGAGAGCTTGTTGTGCCAATTATAATTTGGTGGCTTGCTGCACACCGGAGATCCATACAGCACCCGCTTGGCTTGCGCTAAAGAATAGGCCAAATGATGCTTCTCATTTGCCCAGCTTAATCGGTTGTAGAACCACCGTTCCTCCATCGGACAAAAGGCCCTGCCAGGTTGCGCCCTGTGGCGATCCCCGGTTATTTGGCGTCGCGCTGGCAATCGCAAGGGAAGCGAGTGGCTGTCGAAACACCAAAGTGCGATTCCAGTAGATCTCGAGAAACAGTTTACTACTAGCGTCGGGAGGCAAAGATGCCTCCAAACTGAAACTGCCTTTGCCATCAGTAAAAACCGGGGCGGATCTTCCAAGCTCCGAAACCACCGATAGAAGGCACCCGGGGAGTGACTGCCCGGACGAGTTCGTGACTGTTCCACTCAACGTCAGCACTTGCATCCCCGCCGCATCGGTCGACCGGATGGCTCCAAATCCCAATACCAATGCCAGACCAACCCTTACAACTACCCGCCAGTGATTGTTCATTGTGCCTTAAGGGGTGGCAGCGCCTTGCCCACTTCTGCTACTTGCGCCGGGTTCACTTCCAACTTCGCCGCCGGAGTTGCAGAAGGACCAGTTGGCGCCTTCAACTCGAATTTCACTGGCCATTCCTTCTCCTTGCTCGGATACAGAGGGAACTTTTGTGGCTCCTTACCGCCTTTAGCGATCTCCAGCACCACTAGGTGCACATCTTCCGGCACTTCCTGTTCGAATTGGCCCGTGTTATCCGGGTAAGCGACTCCCATAACTCCCGTGTATGCCACCGTGTAGTCCTTGGCGTCGGGATCAGTCAAAATGCCACTGACCATCCTTCTCTGACCTTTGCCATACTGCAGGGCTAGCCAGAAACAACCGACTGCCACCAGGAAGAGCGCAATCGTCGGATATTGGCTCTTGATCTTGATCTGGCCAATCTCGACTGCTAATGCATCCCCACCGGTTCCGTCCGCTGGCTCTTTTCCCTCCTGAACTTTCTCGTGAATTGCCTGAAGAGTAATCCGGCCCTGGTAAAGCAAGACCAGGGAACCGATCATCAGAATAATGCCTCCTGATGCGGCGATAATTGCTATGATATTCTCGATCATGAAGAGTACCGGTGCTGACTGTGTCTCTCGGGGGTAACCGCAGGAATTTTCTTGCCGAGTCCAGAAAGATAGTAACGCTCATCGCCGTTGTAGTGCAATGCGTCCTGAGTGGTTCTATTGCCCATTCCTCTCAACTCGTGAAGTAGCGCAACGCGCGTAAACTCGGCAGAAAGAAATATGCGCCGCCGCGAACCGTTACGAACTGCGGAAGTCCCGAGACATGGCACCCTAGACCGTCGTCTTTCTGTTGGGTGAAATTGTCGGCGCCCGGGCGACCCGATGTTGTCTCGCGATTGCCGAGCAGGGGATCATTCTCTCCGGTTAAGCCAGAGAACTTGGTGTTCATAACCCACGCGTTCTGTAAGAACTCGAATTGCCGGGAGATATTTGCGTTGAGACAGACAAACCGAAGTCCCCGTTCCGGATCAGCCGGCGGCGCTGGTAATAGGGCGTCCGACGGCGAAAGGCCGGGTCCATATTCCCGGCCGCGTCGCAGAATGCGATGAAAGCGAACGGAGGACATGAGATCGTCGCGGAATCCTCTTGGGCCGAAGCCCGCCATTGCCAGAAGGCGTGCAAGGCCGGTCGGGTGGCCGGGATAGTCGGCATTGCGAGGATTCGCTCGGCGGATATGTGCACCGAAAGGACAGCCAGCGCCCGTCGGATCTTGATCGAATGTGAATTGATTCTGACGAATTTGATCCGGTTGGGGCCCAATCCCGGGAATTTCTTCTTTCTGGATTGGCACCAGCGGATCGCCTGTTCTCGTCCGGCCGACGAGCGACGCGGCAAGTTTGTCGATTTCCGCAGAATCCCCACGGGCTTTCCGGCTGATGAACTGCCAGAAACTCCGTACGTCTTGCCGTAAATCGCGCATCACAAGGTAGGTTCCGTTTCGACCGACATCCTTTTTTTCCGGCGCATCTTCCGCAGGAAGCAATCCCGCGCTCCGGGCATTGGCATCGATCAACGGCCGATCCGTGTATTTGTCGTACTCGTTGCGATAGCCGAGCAAAAACTCACCAAGCGCCGCCACGTTCGTGTAATAGATTTGACCGCCTGCCACATCGCGCTGCTGCTCCCAATCGAGTTGAGGTTGACTGATGCCGTCTGTGAATCCGAATGGTTCGAAGCCGCCAAGATCACCGGTGTCAAGGGACCGCAGCACGTCGAATGCGTCGTTCCATGCCTTCCCGGTAGAGGTCGCAACAAAGGTCTCGAGGCGCCCCGGCTCCGCAAAGAACATGACAACAAGATGCGGCACGCTGCCAGAATTGCCCCATGCCCACTGCGAGGGAGCGCTGTTTCCCTCGTCGCCCAGGCGGCGCGAGCGGCTGTCTTCCGTCATCCCCGCTAGGAATTCGGAGGAAAAGTCGGAGAGGACCGCATCGGCTACACCGAGCGCTTTGAGACCGGCTGCCGTGAAAGCGACCTGCATAGCAGTTGCGGGCGGAGGATCCACCGCGACGGCGGTAGTGACCGGCGCGACGCCTAACCAGGATCGCGCAGCCCCAACATCCCGTATACGTAATAGGACGTAAGAGGCTTCCGTCATCCGTTTGTAACCGAAGCGGACCAGACCTTGCACGTCGCTGTAATCAATTTGGCTTGGCGTCATAGAAGGGCAACCCATTCGCGGGCCTCTTGATCGCTCATCGACAAGGACTCCAATCCCTGCCGGATGCGGGTATTCCTCTCTAGTTCAACTGCCGTCAAACCCGGACAGGCGTCATACCACACTTGCGTTGGTAGTTGGTGACGGCGCAGGTATTCCTTGAATTTCCGTTCGTCTGAACAGCCATCCTTGATCAGGAAGTTTGTTCGGGGATAACCGATCCCGTTACCGAAAATCAGATTGAGTCCGAAGCCCACTTTGTTGATGAAATCGTCCATGTAGGCCTCCAGACTGCCGTCATAATTACTAAAGAACACGACCCGTTTTCTGCCGTCGAGAAACACCCATCGCGCGAAATGGATCGTGCGCACGCGGGCCAAGCGGCCTCGAATGAAGAGATGCCGCGCGGCCCAATCGATGACCAAAAGAGCGAAGATCGTGATCAAAAGGCGCATGATGCCGGGTTTTAAGCTTCCCATGGCGGTGAACTGATTGGTGACATCGTGATCTTCCAAAAGCGCGAGAGCGTTGGAGTACGCTGCGTCCACCCGTGGACACAGCTCGGGATCCGTTTTCTCCAGGGTGCGCAGCCGAAT
>DATFVD010000426.1:0-2032 GCA_035260505.1 Terriglobales bacterium | reverse complement strand
GGCGACATGAGGAGTGGGTAGAGTTGGGCCATGACAGCGCACTGAAGATCGCGAGCTTGGAAATTATAGCGGGACCAATAGCAAGCTAGGGCTGGACCTTGTGAAGGCGCTGCCAAACGAGTTTGCGCCGATGGTCTTCGCCCATCTCATGCGTCTTTGCCATCAGCGTAAGGCGATCAGCCTCAAAAGTGTAATACCGAACCCCGTCCTCGCCTCGTTCTGCGGGGTAGAGCGACTGCTTGATGTGGTGCGTCACTGTCGAATTTGAAGTGTCAATGGTCCAGGTACCGCAGTAAGCGTAGTAGCCGTCGACCGCCGCGACTTTCTCTGTGGTGGCCGCCGCAAGGAAGGCTTCTCGCGAATCGGCTCCAGGCACGGTCGGCCGTGGATCCGACGTGATTTGCACACTCATCCAACCGCTGGCGTCGTACACAATCAGCCCCTCTGGGTGCTTGCCGTAGAACGGATAGATGATCTCGCCGTTCGGACGGATAGTCTCTATACTCACGAGGCGCCACGCACCGACCAGCTGATCGCGCCCTGACGCCGCATCCGGCTTTGCTTGCTCGGCAGGCGCGGGGATCGGTTCAGATACAACCACGGCGAGCAGGCAGAGCACAAACAGACATCGCAAGAGCAACCGGAACCTCCTCAAAGGGAATGAAGCACAGACGCTACAAACGAACACAGTTTCGATTCACCTAATCACCGCGAACAACAATTCTCCAAGTTTCACAATTACAGCCCGCCAAAGAACTCCCGCATGCGTTCCAGCGCTTTGTCGATATTCTCCATCGAAGTCGCATAGGAAATGCGGACGTGTTCGGTAGTTCCGAAGCCTTCTCCTGCAACGGTCGCAACATGTGCTTTGTGCAGCAGTCCATGCGCGACGTCGGCGCCTGACCTCATTCCGCTCTTGCCCCCGTTCTTGTCAAAAAACGCCGAGACATTCGGATAAACGTAGAAAGCGCCTTCCGGCATGGTGCACTTCACACCCGGGATCGCGCGCAAGCCGCCGACGATGTGGTCGCGAAGCTTGATGTACTCCGCGCGCATTTCTGCAACGCACTGCTGCGAACTATTCAGCGCGGCGACCGCGGCCTTTTGCACAATCGAAGTCGGATTCGAAGTCGATTGGCTCTGCAGTTTTTGCACCGCACTTACCACCGGCGCGGGACCGAGCGTGTATCCCAGGCGCCAGCCAGTCATTGCATAAGTCTTCGAAAGCGATCCAACCACCAGAAAGCGATCACGGTATTCATTCAACGATCCAACCGAGAAATTCTTGCCCGTGTAATTGAGATACACATAGCACTCGTCGGAAATCACCCAGATGCCGCGCTCATGCGCCAGTCGCACGACTGCGGTCATATCCTCGGGACTCATCACAGCGCCCGAAGGATTCGACGGCGAATTCAAGATAATCAATTTCGTCCTTGGCGTGATCAGCCGCTCAACCATCTGCGCGGTGACACGGAAACCCTGTGACTCATCGGCATCAAGCAGCACGCAGTTGCCGCCGACGTAGCGCACCATGTCCTTGAACGAGACCCAGTAGGGTACGGGCAAAATCACTTCGTCCCCGTGGTCGACCAGCACCGAGATGACGTTGAAGAGCGCATGCTTGCCGCCCACTGAGGCGCATGTTTCCTCGCGCTTGTAGGCGGAACCGAAATCGGCCGAGTGCCGGCGAATGATCGCATCTTTAAGTTCGACGGTGCCGCCCACCGGTGTGTACTTCGAAAAATTTGCGTTAATGGCCGCAATGGCCGCGTCTTTAATGTGCTGCGGCGTCGCGAAGTGCGGCTCGCCGGCGGTCGCATCGACCACGTCGATCCCCTGCTGGCGGAGCTTCTCTGCCTCGGCCACGGCGGCCATGGTAGCGGAGGGTTCGATACGATTGATGCGTTCCGTCAGGCGAACGGGGTGGGTGACGGGTGTCATTACGGTGCTCATCTCTTTGCTGTCCTCATAATTTCTTTTTCTTCAACTTGCTCTTGCCCGCGGAAGGCTGGCGGTTCGCGAACTTATG
>DATFVD010000425.1:0-2680 GCA_035260505.1 Terriglobales bacterium | reverse complement strand
TGGTTTTTCCGGCACAGTTCACTAGTATTTCCACGCCGCTGAAGGCCGCGATAGCGGCATCACGAAGTTTTGCCAGGCTGGTGACATCGGTGACATCGCAGGTCATCGCCAGTGAGGCTCGGTTTCGGCGCCGGACCTCTTCCACGGCTTCTGTTACCAGGTTCTCGCGTCTGCCGGTAGGAACAACATTGGCGCCGGCCTCAGCCAGGCCTTTCGCCAGCGCCAGCCCAATGCCGGACGTGCCACCAATGATTACTGCGGTCTTGCCGCTCAAATCAAGTTGTGGATGCCCCATCGTTCCTCAGTTCAATTGCTCCAGGAGTCTCTGTTGAGAATAAATGATGCCAAGGTGATAGTTTGCAGTCCCGGGCGAAATTTCGTCACGCTAAAAATCACCACGGACGAAGGAATTTACGGGCTGGGCGATGCGACGCTGAATGGCAGAGAACAGGCCGTGGCCAGTTACCTGAATGACCACGTACTGCCGCTTCTAATCGGCCGCGATGCCCGCAAAATCGAGGACACCTGGCAATATCTATATAAAGGAGCATATTGGCGGCGTGGACCTGTCACCATGACTGCCATCAGCGCAGTTGATACCGCACTGTGGGACATTCGCGCCAAAAGTCTCAACGTTCCCCTCTACCAACTGCTGGGCGGAGCCTCGCGGGATGGAGTCCTGGTGTATGGCCATGCCAGCGGCAACGATCTGGACGCGACCATTGAGGCCGTGGGCCACTATATTCAGCTCGGCTACAAGGCGATTCGAGCACAGTCCGGCGTCCCCGGGATGACAAGCACATACGGAGTCGGACGCGGCGACATGTATTACGAGCCCGCGGAGAAAGATACTCCTCCGGAAAACTTATGGTCCACCGAGCACTACCTGAATTTTGCGCCACAACTCTTCAAGAAACTCCGGGAAGAGTTTGGCCCCGACGTGCATCTATTGCACGACGCGCATCACCGGCTCTCGCCGATCGAAGCTGCGCGCTTGGGGAAAGAACTTGAACCGTATCATCTGTTTTGGCTGGAAGATCCGACACCGGCCGAGCTGCAAGAGGGTTTCCGGATCATTCGCCGGCATACGACAACGCCTCTCGCCGTGGGTGAAGTATTTGACACGATCTATGACTGCCACACATTGATCCAGGAACAACTCGTCGACTACATCCGGACTACGGTGGTGCACGCGGGTGGAATCAGTCATCTGAAAAAGATCGCCGCGTTGGCAGAACTCTATCACGTGCGCACAGGATCCCATGGGGCCACGGACCTCAGTCCGGTCTGTATGGCTGCCGCATTGCATTTTGATTTGAGCGTGCATAACTTCGGCATCCAGGAATACATGCGGCATTCTGCTGAGACAGACAAGGTCTTCCCGCACTCCTATTACTTTCAGGATGGCCAGATGCATCCCGGAGAGAAGCCTGGCCTGGGAGTCGATATCGACGAGAACCTGGCGGCGCAGTTCCCGTACCGGAGAGCGTATCTGCCGGTAAATCGCAGGCTCGACGGAACCATGCATAGCTGGTGAGGAGATCCTCTTGATAAAGCACCTCGGCGTACTGCTTTGCTTCTCGCTCCCCTTCGCGCTTGGACAACAACGCGAAGCCGGAGCGCGTCGCCTGTCTCCGCCCGGCGCAAAAGCGCTGTCACAGCAAAGCGCTTCCGGCGACATTGCGACCGAGAAATTTTCTGAAGAAGTCGCCAGCTTTTTTGGCCGCGAGATCGCCGCACATGTAGCTGACATCCACTCGCTCGCGCCGCCCCAAGAACGGGTTCTGGGGGCGCTCACAACCGGCGAATTTTCCTGGGGAACGTTCATGCGGGCACTGGCGTCTTATTCCGCGCTGTCCGGGGAGCGCACGCTCAATGGAAAAGATCTTCCGAAATTCATCGGGCAGATCGGCCTCATTGAATCGAAACATGGCGGAAAAACATTCGCTCAACTCTATTCTGCATTGTCGCTGCGGTCCTTCGGAGCCGATCTAAAAACAAATGCAATCTGGCAAGCTCTCACTCCGGAGGAGCAAACAGCCTGGCGTTCGTTGCTTGATCCCGAACGCTTTTACGATCCCAAGACCCGTCATGTCATCAATCTTCCTGAGAACTATTTCGGGGTCGCCGCCCGCATAGTGACGATGGATTATCAGATGGGAATCATCACGGACAAAGCATTTGTTGACGACGTGTTGAATCGAGCGGCGGAACAGTTCACCGGCGGCGCTTTGTACTCCGACGACAACATTCCTACTGGCCGCTACGACCGTTACTCGAATGAGTACGCCCGCTATGTATATGAGGCGGCTGAAAACGTCGACCGCAAAGACCTGATGCAAGCACTCGAACCCACTTTGAAGGCGCAAATGCGCACCTGGTGGGACCTGCTTTCGCCGGACGGCTACGGGTATCCGTGGGGCCGAAGCCTGGGAGTGATCAGCTACATCGATACAATGGAGATCGTCGCGTTTCTCGGGAAGCATCCTCAGTTCCGCCCTGCGCCGCTCACTGATCTCGCCACCGCCTCGTGTGTTGCGTGGCAATCGCTCATAGAAAACTATCAGCCGGAGCGCCACCTTTTGAATGTGCTTGGTTTTGGACGCGGGAACTACGGTTATATTAATGCCGAACGCGAGTGGCAGCAGACCACAGCTTTCTTCGGCAAGGTTGCGGGCGC
>DATFVD010000424.1:0-3448 GCA_035260505.1 Terriglobales bacterium | reverse complement strand
CTGCTCCACCGCCTTTACGCCCGGCACCTTCAGCGTCTCGCTCGCATCGACCCTCGCCACTTTCCCGCCAAATACCGGCGGCCGCGCCACCATCGCCGTAAGCATTCCCGGCAAGCTCACGTCCAGCCCAAACTGCGCGCTCCCATTCGTTTTCGATGGTGTATCGAGCCGCCGCGTGGGTTTCCCAATCAGCGTGAAGCTCTTCACGTCCTTCAACTTCACTTCCGCCGGCGGCGTAATTTGCGCTGCGGCACTTGCCAGCGAGCCATACGTCGCCCGTCGTCCCGTCGCGCGATGCAGCACCGCGCCATTCTCGACCTGACAACTCGCCGCATCCACACTCCACTGCTGCGCCGCCGCCGTCACCAGCATCGTCCGCGCCAGCGCCCCCATTTTCCGATAGTGCTCCCACTCCCCGGGTGTCGTCGTGCTTCCCCCGGTCATCTGCATTCCAAAGACCGGATGGTTGTAAACTTTGTTCACTGGCGCCGCTTCCACGCTGATCTTGGACCAGTCCGCCTCCAGTTCCTCGTTCAGCAGCATCGGCAGCGAAGTATAAATTCCTTGCCCCATCTCCGAGTGGCTGGAAATCACCGTCACGCTCTCATCCGTCCCAATCCGCACAAAAGCATTCAGCGCGACCTGATTTTCCCCAGCCGCGGCTGTGCCTGCGCTCGCGTTGGGCACGGGCAGATAACAGCTCACCAAAAGTCCGCCTCCCACGGCCGCGCCCGTCTTCAGGAATTCCCGCCGTCCCACCATCGCCGGTGCGCTCATCTCGCCCTCCGTCCATCGCTCAATTCCGCCGCCCGGTGAATGGCTTGCCGGATGCGCGAGTAGGTCCCGCAGCGGCAGATGTTGCCGCCCATCGCCTCATCGATGTCCTTGTCCGTCGGCTTGTGAATCTCGGCCAGCAGCACCGCCGCGCTCATGATCTGCCCGGACTGGCAGTAGCCGCATTGCGGCACGTCCAGCTCGATCCACGCCTTTTGCAGTGGATGCGTCAGGTCGGCGGACAGCCCCTCGATCGTCGTCACATGCTTCCCCTCCGCTCGCGACACCGGGGCTACGCAAGAGCGAATCGCTTTTCCTTCCAGGTGCACGGTGCACGCGCCGCAGAGCGCCATCCCGCAGCCATATTTTGTTCCCGTCAGTCCCAGCGATTCGCGCAAGACCCACAACAAAGGAGTCGATGGATCGACGTCGACCTGCACAGACTTCCCATTTACAAAGAAGTTGGTCATAACCTGTTCTCCCTGCACGATGGCGAATGGCAACCTTGGTTTCCCTTGGATGGTGGAACGCAACCCAAGGTTACGTCGTGGGCGACCGGGCGCTCAGACCCGCAAGAGCATAGCGCAAAAACAAACTCTTTTCCGCTCGCGAAGGCGTTGGGCAGTGAGTCAGTTTCCGAGCAGCGCGTTAATTAGGCACTGAGGCAGTCTTTTGTCTCTGGTAAGGCTTACAGGTCGTATCATCCTGCAACGAAAGGCTCACATCCGGAGTTCGATCATCAGATCCATCAACCTCGATCCGTTCGGTTTCTCGACGTCCGATAGGTGTACCGATATTTCCTTCCCAACGCAGTCCGCAGTCTTGCTGGGCATAAATTGTGTAACGTACTCCGCGGAAAACGATGATCTGGAATAAACCGGCAGAGAGTTTTTTTGCGAAAGTCTGACTGCCGTCAGCCGCCTGCGCTGAGACAAAAACATCATCAGGCGTCGGATTATCAGTCCACTGCACGCGCACAGTGAGTGCTCGAGTAGCAGGGCCTCCAGTGACGTGGATATCGGCGTTCAAGACTTGTTGACCCTCTTCGATCGTAATTGGCATCGCGGATTTCAAGTCGGGGGAAGCAGGGTAAAACGTACGGGGATACGGCATATCGGGGTCAGACCTATTTGAATTGTGGAAAACCACTATGTACTTGCCGGGGCTCACATGTTCAAATTCAAAGTGGCCCTTCTCTTCGTCCTGATATTCCCACCAACCCATGTCTGCTTCCTTGTAGCGGTCCGCTCTGAAAAGTGCAACATCGGCATTCTTAAGCGGCAGCCCGTCCGGACTTATGACGCGGCCACGAATTCGGCCGGTGGGCAGCGCATCAAGATCTTGTTGGTAGCACGCGTTTTCGGGAACGGTGATGGGCGGCAGGGGGTCGCTCAAGATGGTTTGTGCAAGTTCGAGATTCGCTGGCAATGTCGCCGCAAAATGATATGTGTCCACAGGTAGTTCGTAGAACCGATAAACGCCATTTTTGTCCGTCTGAGCTGAGAACGTGCGGTTTGGACTCCGCAACTCAACGGTAGTTTCTGGCAGCGGACGGTCATAGCCATCCGATATCGTCCAAGCGTAGGGTTGCTGTGTTCTTCGCAGTACACCATAGACCGAAGCGTATGGCTTTCCGTCTCTGCGCGCTCGCAATTCTGAAATCAGCGCTCCGGCGTCCGCGGCAGGCTGGGTGTTGCTGCAGATCGTGGCGAAGAACTGCCCGTTATTTCCGTGGGGATTTACGAAATACGCCTCACCGAGTTGGAAATGATAGCTACAATCCCCACCGCCCCGGCCCGAATAGATGTCGATCTCCTTCACGTCTAGTCCATTAATGCTTTCATCTACCCTAAATCGGTAACGGGAAAAGCCGCTTTGGTCCGCCCCTCTTCGTTCATTTGGCGGATTTTCAATGTCGATCACCGTCCCCACAAAAGAAATGCCAGCTTCCTTTAGATCCGGACAGGTTCCCGGCGCAGTTTGCGCACAAGAGCACGCCCATGAGGTCGGCACGCAGAAACTAATGACCGGCAGGAATATCAGAATCACGCAAATGGTTTCCCTGGCCATGATTCCCATTCTCCTTAGCCGCATTGTACGTGGCTTTCGAATCGGTTAGACACCGAACCAGGTCATAGAGTTGCTGGTCGGTTGAGTCCTGGTAAGTCGTGCGGGCTCAATGGGTCGGCTGACCCACTACCAGGCGTTGAAACTCCCTTAGGGTCTTGGCATCGCGTTGCATTGAACGGGCTCGCGCCTGGCTATACCGTTACGCATCCAATCTGAGGGAGCAAACGTAGCATAATAAGACGAGGTTCGAATTTCACGCCGCCCGAAAGGAAGCCATGTCAGTTCGCAAGTCCACGGGTTTAACATATGCGGATGTGACGCCTAGGTCGGTCTACCTAGACCGCCGCAAATTTCTGAGCGGCCTCGGCATCGCAGGCCTCGCGGCCGTCGCCGGCAAGCGCCTGCTCGATCTCGTGGTTCCGTCGCGGAGCGTCTACGCTGGCACGAAGCTGACCACCATCAAGGGCCCCTTCAGCACCGACGAAAAAATCAATTCCTTCAACGACGTAACGCATTACAACAATTTCTACGAATTCGGCGTCGACAAAGACCAGCCTGCCAAGAATTCCCAAAAATTTGTCACGTCTCCCTGGACCGTTTCCGT
>DATFVD010000423.1:0-5159 GCA_035260505.1 Terriglobales bacterium | reverse complement strand
GGCGATCACAACATTGTTTTCGAGCGGCGTCGAAGAAAAGCGATGGAAATGCAAGCGGTCGATGTCGACGACGTACGCCGCTTCCTTAAACGCGCGGTCAACGTCGCCGTATTCCCAGACACCGTTCCAAACTCGATTCGTACCGGCTTCTTCGTGGAGAATGCTGTGGTCGGTGAGAGCCTGCTCGGCTTCGACGACAGGTTCGAGCGGCTCGTACTCCACCTGAACGAGTTCAGCGGCATCGTCGGCGAGGCTCGGAGACTCGGCAACTACGGCGGCAACCGGCTCACCCTGGTAAAGGACTTTGCCCGCGGCCATGGGGAAGTCACGGATTTTCTGCGCGTGGTCCGGACCGATTTCGATGAAGGGTTGCGTTTGCTCGGCAATTTCTTTTCCAGTTATTGCGCACACTACCCCGGTCAGCGCTTCGGCGGCGGAGGTATCGACACTGACCACACGCGCGTGCGCATAAGGAGAGCGCACAAAGCGGAGATAGAGCATTTCGCGCAGTTTGATGTCGTCGGCGAACTTGCCCCGGCCTCGCAATAGGCGGTCTTCTTCTTTGCGGGGGAGCGATGCGCCTACCCATGGTCCGCTGCCGTTCTTCTTGTCTTCTTCAGCCACGATATTTGGTGCCTCCGCAAACATTTCGCGGACAGGAGTGTCCGCGTCACACGAGCTATGCCAGCGCCGACTGCAGACCGTCTATCAATTTCTGGATTTGTTTCTTGCCCAGTGGTTCGAGCAGGCCACCGGCTACGGACGCCAGGCGTCCGAAAATCTGGGCTTCTCCCTGCCAATTGACTTTTGTTCCATCCGCGATCGGCGTCAGGTCAAACCCCGCGACCATTGTGACATTTCCGCCAGCGACCGCTCCCTGTCCTTTATATTGAGCGCGGCGCGGGCGATCCGACTCCGCTAATTCCATCTTTACGTCTGCGCTGCCTTTGATGTAAGAAATGCCCACGTTCAACTTGACCTTGAAATGTCTGGCGTCCTGCACGGTCAGACCTTGAAAGTCCGGAAGCAACGCGGCGAATCGATTCGGGTCGGTGAGGAAGTCATAAACTTCCTCGGGCTTTTTCTTGACCTCAAATTCACCGGAAAACTTGATGGCCATCTCAGGCACCCTTCATGTTCCGGCCCGCGAGCTCGATGGCCTTGAAGATGTTCATATATCCGGTGCACCGGCAGGTGTTGCCGGCGATCGCCTTGCGAATTTCCTTTTCGCTGGGCGCGGGATTCTCGGAGAGTAGCTGATGCACTGAGAGCATGAGCCCGGGGGTGCAGTAGCCACACTGCAGGCCGTAGGAATCGCCAAAGGCCTGCTGAATGGGATGCAGCTTACCGCTTTTTTCGAGACCTTCAACGGTGATGATTTCCGATCCGTCAGCTTGCACTGCAAACATAGTGCAGGACTTTACCGCCAGGCCATTCATCAGCACGGTGCAAGCGCCGCAGTATGTCGTGTCGCAACCGACGTGCGTTCCGGTAAGGTCGCATGCTTCGCGCAGGAACTCAACCAGCAACATGCGCGGCTCAACTTCCCGCGTATACGGCTTGCCGTTTACGTTGATATGGACATTGACGGCGATTCTTTTCGCGGTTGCCATTGCCGGCATACTTTCAGGCATAGAGATGGGTTCCTTCGACCTGTTCTCCGCGGGCGCGGCGCGCAGCAATCTGGATGGCGCGTTTTACCAGAGCGACGACGAGTTGGCGTTTGTAGTCGGCGGACCCGCGCATGTCAGACTGCGGATCGGCGACGGCACGGGCCGCTTCGGCGGCGGTCGCGATCGTCTTGTCGTTCAGGCTTTTTCCGCGGAGAGCGGTCTCGGCTTCAGTCGCGCGGATCGCGGTCAGCCCGACACAGCCGAGGGCAATGGCGGCATCCCGGCAAACGTCGCCCGCCATAGTTAGTTGTACGGCAACGCTGGCGCTCGGATAGACGGGAGCGCTCCGCTTGAATGCAATGTAGGCGCCGCCGCTGCCTGCGGGCGGAATTTTCACTTCAACTTCGGTAACAAGTTCGTTGGGAGCCAGCGCTGTTGTGTAGGCGTCCTTGATGAAGTCTCTCAACGGGATAGTGCGCGCGCCGTCCGACCCGAGGCAGTGAACGGTGGTGTCGAGCGTGATCAAAGCGTTCGCCCAATCGCCGCTTGGATCGGCCTCGGCGAGCGATCCGCCGATGGTGCCACGGTTTCGCACTTGCACGTCGGCAATCCCGGCGGCGCAGTCGTGCACGACGGGAATCTTTCTCGCAAGCGCGGAGCGCTCGATCTCGGCGTGGCGGGTCATTGCTCCGAAGTGAAGCGCACCCGAATCTTCTTTAATGAAGGAGGTGCCCGGGATGAAGTTCAAATCCACGAGGTGCTCGGGGTTAGCGAAGCGAAGCTTGAGCAACGGAATCAGGCTCTGCCCTCCGGCAAGGAACTTCGCGCCCTCGCCTAGTTGGCCGACCATGGAGACCGCTTCTTTCAGCGATCCTGCCCGATGATAGTGAAATGATCGCGGATACATTCGTGTTTCCTGGTTAAGGAATTCTGATACGCAGTTCCCAGAACAATTTCCCGTAGAGACGCGGCTTGCGGCGTCTCAGTCGCACGCCGACTCGCAGCGGGAGACGGGGCAAGCCCCGTCTCTACTAAGCGGTCGTACGGGGCTTGGCAAATCCCCAAGCCGTGGCCGCCAATGCCGCGATGACCAGCGCGGAGCCAACCACAGCCAGAGCTTTTAAGACTATTGCACCATGATGATACGTTTGAAGAATGACAGCGAGCGGGAATAGCGCACTGCCCGCCAGCAGAGATAAGGCAACCAGTTGCCGAATCCCTTCGCTGAAGTTCACCTGTTCGAAAATCACACCCAACACGATCATGAGCATCGCAAGCCCGATCCAGTGGGAGTGCGCGTCTACCTGGCGAACATAATCGTACTTGGTTTCACCATACTGCTCGAGCGCCGCCTGAGATTGCGCGAGATTCCGGTTTGCCGCTGCGCTAAAGGACTGAGTGAGCGATCCGCCCATGTGATCGAGCGTCTGGTGCTCAACGAAGAGCGCATATTGCAATCCGTAGAGCATGCCGAAGGCGGCGAGAGCCATCCCGCCGAAGATCAGAAGTTTGCGCGAGCCGGTCATCATGTTCCCTCCTCCGCACCGCGTTCCGCAGCATCGAGGCCGCCCGAATAGCGCAAGATGCCGACCAGCATTCCACTCAGACTAACGATGACCATCAGGCCACCGACGTCGGCGATGCCTCCGGCCAGCAATCCGAGCTTCAGCTCGAGGAGCACGAACACAGGCAAAATCACCGAGCCTCCGAGCAGCAACTTCACCCATCGCCGCTTCCACTTTTCCGAGAGGAACACAAAGGGCTGCACGAACGACAGCAGCATTGCCAGCAAACCAAACTCGATAATGTGCGAGTGGGCCGCGATGTTCACCGCTCGCGCGCCGGCCAAATTGCCGAAGTTATTGACCTCGGCTGTAGCGGCCTCGAGATTTCCCGCAGTGGCAGCGTCGATCAAACGCTGCAGAATCACGGTCTCTATTCGCTCGTGCTCATACAAGAGAGTGCCCGCGTAGTACGCGCCGTGCACAAAGCCGAGCAAGACAAGAATCGTGCCACCGGTGAGAAGCGCGCGACGCGGCATGCTGTCTTCGTCAGGAAGTTCGGGCTCGCCAAGTTGGCGGCTGCCAAGGTATTTCCAGAAACCCCACGCTTGAACGATGAGAACGAGGATCAGCAAGGCTCCGGCGGAATCGGCCAACACGCTTGCCCATCCGATTGCGGCAAACGGGCTGCCCGCCAAGCCGACATAGTGAATTAGAAAAATGCCGGCGGGCAGAAGGACCCCGCCGGCCATGAACAGGGCCGCGAGTGATTTTTTCGTCTGCCGCGCGAGCGCGATGTACGGCTGTACCAGCGCCAGGAGCAGCGCCAGGTAGCCGGCGTCAATCATATGGACGTGCGCATCCACCTTGGTGCCACGATCCTCCAATATGCTTCCGAGATGACGAAACGCTTCATTCACGGCCGCGGTATTTCCGGCAGCTACTGCCCGGGAGGCAGCGAGCAGTGCTTCGCCTTGCCGGCCAGCATTTTGATGGAGGATGAAAACGGCAAAGATGTCGCCGAAGAGAAGACCGGCGGCGATCAGAGCGATGCCACCGAAGATGTAGATGCGGCGCGCGCTCATTTGTTCGAAACCGCGCGCGGAGCTCTTGGGCGATAAGCTGGCACTGTCCGGTATCGGTCGGGGAATTGCTGGCATTAGTGTCCCATTGGTTCTATGTCGCGGTACTGGCTGCGGAAATACAGCAGAGGCTCGCCATCCCGGACCACGACTTCCTCTACTTCTGCGATGAAGATGGTGTGGTCACCCGCGGTCTGCGTCGAATGTAACCGGCACTCGAGGTACGCCAGAGCCCCCTGGAGCACAGGCGTGCCTTGTGCGGTGCGATCGAAGCGGGCACCCGCCTCCTCTGGATGCTGATGAGTCTCCGCCGAGCGCGCGTAATATTCCGAGATGGTCTGTTGATCGTTGCGCAGCACGTTCACTCCAAACCGTTTCCGGGAATGCAGATGAGAGTGGGTCCGCGCCCGGTGATCCACACAAACCAGAACCAGCACCGGATCGAGCGAGACCGCGGTAAAAGCATTCGCCGTCATGCCGTGAACCTCGCCGTCCTGGTCGACGGTGATGATCGTGACCCCGGTTGCGAAGCATCCCATGGCCTGGCGGAAGTCACTCGCGGTAAGGCTCATTCGGCTACCTGGGGGCTTCTGGCTTCGCAAGTAATCACGCTACCACGTCAGACGCAGAGCAAGCTGAATCTGGCGCGGGTTGAATACTGCGCTAGGCGTTCCATACGCCGCATTGGGCGAACCCTCCCGGTAAAATGTGGTCGAACCTGAACAACCTGGCGCCCCCGGATCCGTTGGACAGAAGTCCGCTGCTCCGTAACTTGTATTGAAGTAGCGGATATTCACGGTGTTGAGCAAGTTGAAGGCTTCCGCCAGAAGTTGGAGATGCAACCTTTCATGAATCGGGAAGGTGCGCTCCAGGCGGGCGTCAACGGTCTGCATCGTGTCTCCCTTAAATGTGTTGCGCGGTTCGTTGCCGACCCGGTCATTGTTTCCAAACACGTCGCCATT
>DATFVD010000422.1:0-7103 GCA_035260505.1 Terriglobales bacterium | reverse complement strand
AATTATGTCCGGCACGAACTCGCGGAACGGCTGCGGCTGCGCCGGCCTCCGGAACTTTATTTCCAGATCGATCGTGCCGATGAATTGGAGAGTCGGGTCGAGGAGTTGCTGGGACGCGCGAAAAAGCGGCGACGGAAGGGGACTGATCCCAGCCCCGAAAGGGGCGGCTGAATCCGCTGTAGAGACGCGGCTTGCCGCATCTCCCAACGAACAGTGAGACGGGACGAGCCCCGTCTCTACACGAAAAGCTGGAAGACTTCATGCTAGAGCGAGTTCTACAGGAAATTCGGGCGCGCCGGCGTTTCGTGGTGACCTCGCATGCCCGGCCCGACGGTGACGGCATCGGGTCGGCCCTTGCCTTGGGAGAGATCCTGCGCGTCATGGGCAAAGACGCGGAAGTCGTCATGCACGATGGCGTCCCGCGTATTTACCAGAATCTTCCCTTCGCGGAGCGCGTTATTCAGGCCGAGGCGGTTCCCACGAACGATGCTGTCATCCTGCTCGAATGCGACAGCACCCGGCGTGCACTGCTTGAGGGGCTCGAAAACCATTTCCTCATCAACATCGACCATCACGCCAGCGGCCGCAATTTCGGCCACATCAACTGGATCGATTCCACCGTGATGGCCACCGCCGAACTGGTTTATCGTTTGGCCCGCCTCGCCTGTGTGCCTGTCGATCGTGATATTGCCACCTGCCTGTATACCGCGCTCATGACCGACACGGGCTCGTTCATGTTCGAAGGGACCAACGAGCATACATTCACCGTTGCGCGCGAGCTCGTGCTCGCGGGAGCCGATCCCGCGCTTTGCGCACGGCATATTTATTTCGGACACTCAACAGCCAAGATGCGGCTTCTTGGCGCGGCGCTTTCGAACCTGCATCGCGAAGGTTCGCTCGCTTGGATCTGGGTCACGCAAGAGCAGATGCAGAGCTTCGCCGCCCGTGAAGAGGATTGCGAGGGCCTGGTCAACTACGCGCTCTCCATGGCCGACGTGCAGGTCGCCATCTTCTTTCGCGAACTCCCCGATCAGCGCTACCGCGTCAGTCTCCGCAGTAAAGGAGAAGTGAATGTCTCGACCGTGGCCGAGCATTTTGGTGGCGGCGGCCACAAATGCGCCAGCGGCTGTTCGCTCGATGGTCCGCTGACCCTCGCCGTGTCCCGAATTGTCGATCGCCTGCGCGCGGAAGCCGTAGTCTTGAACGCGGACTCATCAACCAGTCGTTAGTCGTTGGTCGATGGTCGTTCGCGAAGGTTAAACGAACGAAGCAGTCCGGGCTACCAGCTAAGGACACATGAATCAAGGAACGAATCCACGATCGAATCCTCGAACTCGCACCGATGTGCTTTTGCTGGTGGCATTCTGCGGATTCCTATTCTTCTACGGCCTTGGCGCTTTTGGCCTTGTCGGCGCCGATGAACCGCGCTACGCGCAAGTTGCGCGCGAAATGCTTGATCGCTCCGATTGGATTACGCCGACCCTGCAAGGCAAACCGTGGCTCGAAAAACCAGTGCTGTACTACTGGCAGGCAATGCTGGCGTTCCGCGTCGCTGGCGTTACCCACCAGGCTGCGCGGTTGCCCGCCGCGTTCGACGCCGCCATGCTTATTGCCGTCGTCTACTTGTTTCTCCGCCGCTTTCGCCCGGGCAGTGACCTTGACGGGGCACTCATCGCTGCCAGTTGCGCGGGTGTTGTTGGATTTGCCCACGCCGCTGCGACCGATATGCCGCTCGCCTCTGCCTTCGCTATCGCATTGCTTAGCTGGTACGCGTGGTACGAAAGCCGGCAGCGCTTCTATCTGGCTGCTTTTTACATTTTTCTGGGGCTTGGGACGTTAGCCAAAGGGCCAGTCGCTCCGGCTTTGTCGGCCGTCATCATATTTTTATTTATCGCTGCAAGGCGCGACTGGCGGGCTGTCCCACGGACGCTCTGGATTCCCGGCGTCGCCCTCTATCTCGCCGTGATGCTGCCGTGGTACATCGCAGTTCAGGTGCGAAATCCGAAGTTCTTTCGTGTGTTCATCCTCGAACACAACTTTGCGCGCTTCTCGCAGGACGTCTATCACCATCGCCAGCCTTTCTGGTTCTACCTGCCCGTGTTCTTGCTCGCCATGATGCCGTGGACGATTGTGCTTGTAGTCGCAGTCATCGAACACACCCGCCTGATCTGGTCTGAAGGCAAACAGGCTTTCTCCCGTGCGGAAAATTCGTGGCAGCTATTTCTTCTCCTCTGGATGCTCGTGCCCGTCCTGTTTTTCAGCGCATCGCAATCGAAGCTGCCGGGGTACATCCTGCCCGCTGTCCCACCCGCAGCGCTCCTGGTCGTCGAATATCTGGGCGCCCGTCGCGGCGAAGTCAGCCAACGTGACGACAAAAGGTTTTCGCCTCTGTTCGCCGCCGCCCATGGAATCCTCTGCGGGCTGCTGATCTTTGCCGCTCTTTCCGCCCCGTCCATTGCGACCAGCCACCGCCTTTATTGGGGGACTGGAACCTACGTCGCCGCCGTCATAGCCGTTGTATTTGCAATCGGCATCACTACCGCCGTCCGCTCCCGTGCCGGACTTCGTCTGTTAAGCCGCGTCACGACGTTCGCCGTCGTGGTATGCATAGCCTCCATCATTCGTTTCGCCGCGCCCATCATCGACGCCACCCAATCCGCGCGTCCGATTGCCGAAAGCATCCAGGCTTTTTCGCACGAACCGGTCCCTATCGCCCTCTATCACATCAATCGCGTGCAGGAATACGGCCTGGAGTTTTACCTTAATCGTCCGGCAGAAAAATACGAGGAAGGAAATATTCCAGCCGTAGATCACGTCCTGGTTGCCGCACAAGGTACGCAATCCCAAGTTGCCCAACTTGTCCCGGGACGCCGAGTATCATATTTAACCAGCATCCCCGCACAGAAGTTGGACCTGTACTGGGTGGGAAGGTAAATAAGGTCTCAGGTGTGGGGTGTCAGGTCTCAGGCTCTAAACTGGTAATGGAATTTGCACTCGGGTTTTTCCTGAGGCCTATGACCTGACACTTGGGACCTTCTTTTTTATGGAAATCCTCGATCTGCGACATTTCACTTCCGCTGACCTTCGGCCGCTGCTGGAAGAGGAAATCGCAATGTGGGGGCGCACGCTCTCCTGGGACTACGCCACCTCGGCCGAGATGATCCTGCGTTACATGGACGCGAAAATCCTTCCCGGTTATGCCGCCATCGAGCGCGGCAGCATCTTCGGCTACTCCTTCTTTGTGTATGAGCAGAACAAGGGCGTTATCGGCGACCTTTTCGTCTGCGACGGCGGTCGAGGTCCCGACCGTCATGAGGTCGAAGGGCGATTGCTCACGCACGTGATCGAAACCCTGCAGCAGTCGCCCGGCATTCATCGCGTGGAGGCGCAGTTGCTGGCGCACCACACCGGAGAAGTCTCGCGCCCCTTCCTGCAACAGGGCTTCAGCCGCCATCCGCGCGTCTTCATGAATTTCGATATCGGCGCGCATCCTCAAACTTCGCCGACGCTTCCGTCCCAGTTCGAAATCCGTCCCTGGTCGGAGCAGGAATATCAGTCCGCCGCTGCTCTCATTACCGCTGCCTACCGCGGGCACGTCGATTCCGAGATCAACGATCAATACCGTACTCTTACCGGTTCGCTACGCTTTCTCAACAACATCGTGCGCTTCCCGGGATGCGGCGCCTTCGACTCTCGATCATCATTCGTCATCCTCGAGCGCCGCACTCGCACGCTGATTGGACTCATCCTGTGCTCGCGGGTGCGCCCCGATGTGGGCCATATCACTCAGGTCTGTGTGCTGCCTGAATACCGCTCTGCCGGCCTCGGCGAGGCTATGCTGTCCGCCTCGACCGCGAGTCTCCGCGACCGCGAATTCCATTTCATCTCGCTGACGGTAACCGAGGCCAACGACCGCGCGATTGCGCTCTATAAGCGCATCGGGTTTGAATCTACGAGGGTGTTTGACGCTTTTGTGTGGGAAGGATAAAAACGAATGGCGCCTCAGTTCCGCTAAATGGGCTGGGGTTCTGTATTCCTGGCGGCGGTCACATTGGACGGGGTATCGGTGAACGATTTGCCCGGCTCGTAAGCAAACTTCTCGTGCTTGGCGCCAACCTTACGAATGGCGTCATGCCAGCCGTCGTCCCAACTGATGCGCGCCTCCCCATCAACCACGGTCCAGGTGCCATGGCTCGAGCCAATCGACTTGCTGGCCTCGCCGTCCGCTTCCAGCGTCATATAGAAATTGAATCCATTGCCCTCGCCCACTTCCCACTTACCTACGAAGTGGTTGCGGCTGGGTAGTGAAGCGCTGCCAGCGGGTTCGAATTCGATGCGCGCGATTTCCGCGGCTGGAACGTTTTGCTCGCGTCCACTTTTAAAAACGATCAGCACAGGAGTCTTGAATTCGATGCGTGCAATCTCCGCAACGAGGAGACTTTGCCGGTGTCCGTCTTTGAAGACGATCACGATCGATCCATGGTCGCCGGCAGGCTCAGCGCCAGTTTTTGCGAGGGCGCTAGCGGCTCCAAGGGTAAGAATTGCCAGAAGACAAACTGCTTTGGCCGGACTGCGCATGAGCTCTCTCCTAACGAATTCTGATAGCGGGATACACGCTTCCCGCAATATGGTACGCCGGATGACGTAAATTTGTTCCAGGAACCTGCTCTGATGGTTGGTCGGGCAGCGCCTTCCGACGAGACCCGCGAAAACAAAAAACCTCCGCGTCGTCCTTCCCCGTGACGACGCAGAGGATTTGGTTCGGAAACCGGAGTCTCGATGCAACAGCGGCGCGAGCCACGGACCCTTGGATCTCAGTTGGATGCAAGCACATCGCCGAGGGGGCAGGCTGTGAATCCAAGCCAAGTTGGCTTCCTCTTTATAAAACGAGAATGGCCGTCAATTCCCTTCACGCCGGGAAGAAAAAAGTTGATTTTCTGTAGAGCTCGGCCAGGACAGCCGCTCGCGGCTGTCCCTACCGACCGTTCTAGCGAACTGCGGACGGGCGAGGACGCCCGTTTCTCCATCAGCCGGTCTACGGACGCAGAAGATTCTTCGCGATAAAGAGCACATTCGCCGGACGCTCGGCCAGCCGCCGCATAAAGTAGGGATACCACTCCGTGCCGAACGGGATGTAAACGCGCACGCCCCAGCCATTCTTTACCAGTCCCTGCTGCAGGTCGCGCCGGATGCCGTGCAACATCTGGAATTCAAAAGCAGTGGGCGGAATCCTCTCGCGAACGGCAAAGGCCTTGGCTTCTCGAATGATGGCCTCGTCATGGGTCGCGAGACCGTGATAGACGCCGCTTTTCATCAGGATCGTCATCAGCTTGACGTAGCTGGCGTCGACTTCGGACTTCTTTTGGAAGGCGATGTCCTCGGGCTCTTTGTACGCACCTTTGCAGAGCCGTATGCGGATGCGCTCGGAGAGCAGCTTTTCGATGTCGGCCTCGGCGCGCCGCATGTAGGACTGGATCACCGCCCCCACGCATCCCTCATTTCCGGGAACCCGGTGGAGCTCGTGAACGAAGTCGAGCGTGCGCTGCGTGTACGGCGAGCCTTCCATATCTACGCGAACAAAATTCTTCGGCGACATGCTGGCGGCCTTGGCGACCAGGCCGCGAACGATTTCGTAGGCCATCGTCTCGTCCACGTCGAGGCCCATGTGGGTCAGTTTTAAGCTGATGTTCGCATTTAGTTTGTGGGCGGCGATTTCATCGAGCAGGTTGTGATAGAGCTGGGCGCTGGCGCGAGCTTCGTCAGCGTTGGTGACGTTTTCGCCCAAATTGTCGATGGAGACGCCGGCGCCAGATTGATTCACGGCGGCGGCGGCGCGAACTGCGTCCGCCACCTCTCTGCCTGCGACGAAGCGGGCGGAAGTGCGCTGGCCAAGGCGAGAACCTTCGGCGAGGTCTCGCAGCCACCGGCTCTCGGACAGAGCAATGAACGTTGCCCTCAGCACGGTGCACCTGATTTTTGCGGATTACGACTGCCAGAGGCGTGCATTAGCATTGCTGGGCATGACAGTATTTTCTACCACATTTTTCATAGAGACGCGGCTTGCTGCGTCTCCCGCCATGGTGTGTGACGGCGCAGGCGAGACGGGGCAAGCCCCGTCTCTACACAAGGCCAATCAGCCGGCAGCGGTCGTGTAGAATAACCATTTATATATGGACTTGTCCGCCATCCAGCAAGCCCTGCGCGAGCGCAATATAGACGCTTGGCTTTTCTACGATCATCACCATCGCGACCCGATTGGTTACCGCGTTCTTGGTTTGCCGAACGGGCTCATGGTCACGCGGCGCTGGTACTACCTGATTCCGGCCAAAGGCGAACCCGTCAAGCTGGTTCACAAGATCGAGTCGGGACATCTGGATAGTTTGCCCGGCTCAAAAAAACAGTACGCCGGATGGCAGGAACTATTCTCCGGCCTGAAGCAAATGCTGGCCCCGTATCGCGATGTGGCGATGCAGTACTCCCCGAACAACTTTGTGTTCACTATTTCCATGGTGGATGCGGGAACGGCGGACATGATCCGCGGGCTGGGCAAGAATATTGTCAGCGCGGCGGACCTTATCGCGCAGTTTGAAGCGACCCTGACGGACGAACAGATCAAATCACACTTTGCGGCGCGCGATGTGATTGACGCGCTCACCACCGAGGCATTCAAGGAAATTGGACGGCGCGTGCGCGGCGGAGGCACGCACGAGCACGAAATTCAGCAGTGGTTCATGGAGGCCTTCCAGCGCGAGAACATGGTGACCGACGATGCGCCGATCGTCGCCGTGAACGCCAATAGCGGCAACCCGCACTACGAGCCGAGTTCCAGCCGGCCGGTGCCGATTCGTGAAGGCGATTTCGTTCTGCTGGACGTCTGGGCGAAGAAGAATTCTCCGGGCGCGATTTTTTACGACATCACGTGGGTGGGATTTGTGGGCGAGGCTCCGTCGGACCGGCAGGGCGAGATTTTCAAGATTGTGAGCGAGGCGCGCGATATCGGCGTAAAGACAGTGCAGGATGCCGTCTCTTCCGCCAAACCGATCGCGGGATGGGAAGTGGATCAAGCAGTGCGCTCCCACATCAAGACGGCGAAATACGGGGAT
>DATFVD010000421.1:0-3715 GCA_035260505.1 Terriglobales bacterium | reverse complement strand
CGCAGCGCCTGAACGGCATCGAGCACACCATCGTCGGAGTCGCGCCGGAAGGGTTTCTCGGCACCTTCGTGGGCTGGGGCATGCAGTTCTGGGTTCCAGCCTCCATGGAGGAAACATTTGAAGGCGGCGCATACAAACTCGAAGATCGCGGCGCGCGTTGGATTGAGGCCTACGTGCGGCTCAAGCCCGGCGTGACCCTCGAGCAGGCGCAGCAAGAAATGTCAGCCGTTGCGAAGCGATTGGAAACCGATTTCCCCGCAACGAATCGCGGTCGCGGCATCAGACTGTGGCCGCTATGGCAAACGCCATTCAACAATGCCGGCACTCTTCTTCCAACCCTCGGCATCATGCTCGCCGTAGTGGTTTTTGTTCTTCTGATCGCCTGTGCCAACGTCGGCAATCTGCTGCTGGTCAGATCTTTCGCTCGTCGCCATGAAATGACGGTTCGCGTCGCCGTCGGCGCCAACCGTAGCCGTCTCCTGCAGCAACTGATCACCGAGGGCCTCATCCTCTCCGCTCTTGCCGCGACCGGTGGACTCCTCGTCGGGCACTGGTGCCGCCACGCGCTCGTTCTGCTTTTCCCCGCACGCGCCGGCGTTGCTATGACTCTACCCGGCGAAATCGATTGGCGCGTACTCGCGCTTAGCGCTGGCGTTTGCCTCATCTCGACTCTACTGCTCGGCTTGGTTCCCGCGATTCAGACCAGCAAAATCGATCTCGCCGGCGCGCTGAAATCCGAAATGGCCGGCGTTGTCGGCGGTGGCCACGGAAAGTCCTGGCTCCGCTCCGGTCTGGTCGTTCTCCAGGTATCGCTCAGCTTTCTCTTGCTGGTCGGTGCGGGCCTACTCATGCAGAGCCTTCAGCGAATTCGCACCCTCAACCCAGGTTTTTCCACGCAAGGCGTGCTCTTTACAGCGGTCGACTTACGAGGCGCTGGATACGACCCCCAACGTGCCAAAACTTTCGACGATGCGCTGCTCGAGCGCGTCCAGGCCCTCCCCGGCGTCGAGTCCGCGGCCCTCGCGCGAAGCACACCATTGAGCTACGGCAGTTTTTCCTCCTCGCCCATCGCCGTCGATGGCTATCAACCCCCGCCCGACGAGCAGCCCACGGTCCAGTACAACCAGGTCGGCCCCGCCTATTTCTCGACCATGGGAATCCCGCTACTCTCCGGCCGCGAATTCACCCGCGCCGACAACGAAACCGCTGCTCCCGTCGCCATAGTGAATGACGTCATGGCCGCTCAGTATTGGCGTGGTGACGATCCTGTCGGCAAGCGCCTTCAGGTCAAAGGTCAGTGGCGGCAAGTAGTCGGTGTGGCGAAAGTTTCCAAGTACCAAAGCGTTCGCGAAAATCCGAAGCCGTTTTTCTACATCCCTTTCCGTCAGGATTTCTCAGTGGGAGCCAACTGGAACATTCGCACGCGCCTGCCCGCGGAGACCATCGCCGCGGAACTCGCCCGCGAAGTCCACGCCCTCGACGCCAATCTCGCCCCCTACGAGCTGATCACCTTGCAAGAACAAATGGACCGCTCCACATCCCCGCAGCGCGTCGCCGTCACGTTGCTCGGAGTTCTCGGCGGATTGGCGCTGCTGCTCGCCACCATCGGACTTTATGCCGTGATGTCTTACACCGTTTCGCAGAGCATGCGCGAGCTCGGACTCCGCATGGCACTCGGCGCAGGCGCATCCAATCTCCTGCGTCTCGTCATCTCCCACGGCCTCGTCCTCATGGCAGCCGGCGTTGTCCTGGGCGCAGCAGCCGCTCTGGGATTGACACGCCTCCTCGGCAATCTTCTGTACAAAGTAAGCCCGCGCGACCCGTTAGCCTTCGGCTCGGCATTTGTAGTCATGACCATCGCCGCACTGGCAGCCTGCTTCCTCCCGGCCTGGCGCGCCACCCGCACCGACCCAGCCCGCATCCTCCGCGACTGACATAAAGTCCCTTTTTCCTCACCCATCCACAAATCTCCACAGGCTTCATCGCCGAATTTGATTGACGCCCCAAACCTCTTCCACTATCGTCCACTCCAGATTGAACCGAAAAGCTTTAAATCTTTACGGCTCAGTTTCGAGCGACCCAACAGCCTAACCGCTGTTGCGTCGCCAGATTGACCAAGAAGCAGAAAAGCTCGACGGTTTCAGTTTAAAAGGGGCGCAACGGCCTTAACGGCAGTTGCGCCCTTATTTTTTGGCCGCGCATTTTATTTTGTCATCCCGACCGAAGCGCGTCGTTTGCGTCCCGAATGCCTCTACGGGGCGCGCCTTTCGCGTCCCGAATGGTGTTACGGGACGACCCGGCTTTTTCCCGCGCACGGTTTTTGTGCGCCGGTTTATCCCGAGGAATGAGGGAGTCGCGCAGTGCTGTCCCGTCACTCTAAAACTGATCCCACCCCGTTCATTCTGGGAATGTGATATAGCCTTTGGGATCATTATGCTACCCCCAAGATCTCGGCTCCCGCTTCAAAGAGATTAAAGAAGCCTATGCGCAAGCCAAGACTCTGGAAGAGAAACGCGAGTTATTGGCCCTCGCTTGGGAGCTCGTCCGGCAAGCGGAGGAACAGGCAGCACAATTAAAGTCCGAAATTCAGCGCATGAAAAAATCATGATGCGCACTGCGGGACAGCCTGCATGGTCAGCCCGCCATTCCAAAACGTCTTGCAGATGTGGTTGACCTACTTAGTCTTGGGATTGGTGGGTCTTCGGTGCTCGGCGCAAACGTGGGCAGCAAACTCTTTGTCCCGCTCGGCCTCGTACTTCTGCTTCATTGCATCCAGTGATTCGGCAACAATCGCACTAGAAGGCTTAAACACCCAATTACACTCGGAGCAGCCGTAGCCCTCAAAGTTCTGGTTCTCGATCCATACCAGCTTGCGGGGCATGGCCCGGAGTATACGCCTGATCCATGTCCAAAACAGAACAGTCTTTAGAGGCTGTCACATGCGTAAAAAGCGGGTTCTTGGGGCATGCACCACATCCAAGTGGACGCCTCGAGTGTCTAACATTGAACACTGAAGTCTTCAGTTCGGTCGAGCAGCAGCCAAATCAGAGAATATCGAGTTTTTCAAAACCTCGCTGAGCGAAGCATTGTGAACTCGCAATCTTTCGCCATACTCGATGTAACCGAGCTTCTTGAACTTATTCATAAAGTAGTTGACGCGGCTTCGGGCGGAGCCAATCAATCCCCCAAGTGTCCGCTGACTGATCCTCGGTATAACCGCTATTGGTTTGCGTATTTTGTCGTAGCGGGCGACTAGCAATAGAGCGCGAGCCAGCCGTTCCTCACAGGAGCTTAAGTGTTGGTCGATTAGGTCCTCTTCAATCCGGTTGTTCCGTCCGAGCATGAAGGCGATGAAATGGTCTGAGAACTCATGGCCATTGTGGAGAGCCCGCGTCATCACCCTCTTTGCGATGACCAGGACCGCACATCCTGTAAGCGCCGTAGCGGTTACCGTGCGCAAGGCTTGGCCCGTCATGCATCCTGAACCGAAGTAGTCGCCACGATGCAGAATCGCTAAGACCGTCTCCTTACCCCGCTTCGACCTGACTCTGAGTTCCACGTGCCCTTTCTCGATGTAAAACACTTCATTGCCGGGGTCGCCCTGTTCACAAATGATCTGCCCCTCACGAAATAGGGCGATAAACGTTCTCGCGCCCATCCTTCTTAGAAATGCCGCTGGTTGAAAAGACCTTTGGCGTCGACGCGTCATGGAGGA
>DATFVD010000420.1:0-2976 GCA_035260505.1 Terriglobales bacterium | reverse complement strand
CAAGGGCCGTCTGCGCAACATCATGTTCGCGCGCAAGGTGCAGGACAACACCCCGGGCAAGCCGACGCTGCGCACCCGCACCGAACAAACGGACAAGCAGAAGGGTCAGACCGGCAACGATCCCAACTCCACCGACGATGATCGCCCGACGCTGAAGCGCCGCCCGGACTCACCGCTTACGAACTAAGCCCTGTGCGGGCCGCCGGGCTTTAGTTTACCCAGAGAAACGAAGGGCCGGGCCAGCCGAGCGATTCGCATTCCAAATAAGAAAGGCGGCCCGGCTGGAGCCGCCTTTCTCGTCAGATGCGCCTAGAGCTCTACGCTCAGTTCGCCGGGAGCAGTGCATGATCGAGCACCCAGTTCCCGACCTTGTCACCCACCTCTTGGCCGTCGTCGCAGGAAAATCGGAAGTGAATTCCTGCAAAGATGCGCGCGTTCTTCACTTCGTCCAGCGCTTGCGTGAAGCTCCAGTACGAGCGAGTGACTCCGATCAGCAGATCATTGTCGACCGTGAAATGCGTCTTTTCTCCAAAGAAATTGGCGAGCACCACCGCGGCCGCTCCACTTACCGTAGAGTGACCCGACGGATATTCCGGATGCGCCGGGGTGGCAAACAGCGGCATCCACGTGGAGTCGCCGGGGTTCGCGACTATGCCCGGGTTGCCAATGGAAGCCTCCAGAGGAATCGCCGTCACCGGACGCCACGCGACGTACGTATACTTCGCGTCCCAGCAAGCAATCGCCGCGTCTGCCATCGCCACATCGAGCAGCGCCAGTAAGCGCGCACTCTCCAGCAAGGAGTCGCGATGCTCACTCGAGCGCCCGCCGTCCTCATCATCGTCATCACCGCGAGCGCGACGCTCCAACAGCACATCCGCCGCGTGATTCCACAGATACGTTGCCGTGCTCTGCGCCCAAAACCACGAGTAGATCGTTTGATCCGACGTGCGAACCGGGCTCGAGAGATTCCCGATCAGCTTGGTCTCATTGAAATCAGTTGCGTAGCGGGCGCTGGTTAAGGCCGGAGGTCCACCGGGGCGAAATTGCGAGGGCGTGCTGATCACCCAAGGTGTCATGGTGGCGAACTGTGGACCAGCGCCGGGCGCGAACGCCGGTGGCGTGGGCCGCCATTGTCCAACAGCATTTCCGCCCACAAAAGGAGGCGGCGGTGGCGTGAATCCGTCGGTGGCTCGCCACGCCAGAATTCCATTCGCGGCGGTCGTACCCCAAGCGATGCCCTTGGCAATGCCCGCGGTGCTTTCATGCGGATCGCTGGCAATGGCCGTCAGTGAGACCGCCAGCCGCGCGTCAAAGGTAGCTTTCTGCGCGGGAAAAAGCGCCACCACCGCGGTGTATGCCGCTTGCACCGCCGCCGCGCGGCGCGATGCTCCCGCCGGGGCGCCGGGAGCAACGTGCACGGGCGCGTACTTTCCGTCGATGCCGTTGACCGCATCGAATACGGATGCCTGAACGATGGCAGCAACGCGTGTTATCACCAGTGGCGAAGTGCCGGCAACCGTTCCGGCCCGGAGCATGTGTTGGTTCCAGTCGGTTACATCGTCGCCCCGAGCCGTTGACGCAATACTGAAAACAATCGCCAGGCTAAGTGCGAGGACAAGGGGTTTTTGGGAACAGAACATTGTGGTCTCTCCTTTATCGATTATCGATAGTGCAGAGTTTTCGATGGCAGTTTCACGAATCGACGATTCTCCTTGGAATGATTGGCCGCATCCTCACTGCGCAGACGTCGAGACGCTCGCCTTAAGCGCGAACATTTCAGCAATGGTGAAAGGAACTACGAAGTGTTATTGCCCGAGAGAAGCTCCGCCGCACAAGCTCTCCTTTTGTGCAGAAGCGTTCGGGAGGATGATGGCCGCGAACTCTACACCCGTGCACAAGCCCGGTCAAGGCCGGGTGCGACAGAGATCTCGACGAGTCTCTCGTTACTGAAATCGTGGCCGCAGGTGCCGTGAGGTGCCGCACCTTTGCTTTTACAAGGGGTGCCTGCGCGGCGGTCATGTTCGCGCGCAATACTCAGTCCAATCCGAAAAGCGTTCGGGGCGACCAGCGATCTTCCGGCAGTACTAGTCGGGTACTATTGAGGTTGTTGGTGCGTGCTTGATATTCTGGAGTCTCCGCTACCCACCCTCAAGCCGTTATAGGTGTGTCTAAGAGGCAGCGACTATGAATGCCGATAAACTCCGCGTCGCACGCGACAAACTCACACGCGTGTTCCGCTATCTGGAAGCGCTGAACCAGCACCGCAATCCCGCGAAACGGCAGATTCACGAACAGCCCTGGAGTTTGTGGCTCCGCGATCTCCCCGAGCATTCGTCTGTTCAACGAGGGGCCGCGAAGGCCAGCCCTTTGAAGACCAAGGACGGGAACGGCCAGGGTACGGAAGACGGTGGCGCGAGTTACGTTTTGAAGGTGCAGCGCCCGCGGTTGACTCGCGCACCGGAACCGCCTGAGGAAATTGCCGCATGGCTGGAAGATGGGTGGGATGACCCGTCGAACGGTTTTGCTCTCAAGCAAACTCTGGAGGAAACGGAGAATGGCGCAGAGTCGAGGATTGCGAAGTTCGCAGACGATCCGGCCAGGACGGCGACTCTGGAGCGTTGGAAGCTTGCGCGCAACGAGTGGGTAAGAACCGAAAAGCCCGCTCGCGCGGCGATGAAAATCTTCGAATCCCTTTACGCGCTCTACGGTCGCATCGATCGCGAGGCGGAACGCGTGGATCTCGTCCTGGGGGATGGCATCTTGAGCTGGAGCCGGACCGACGGGGGCATCTATCATCCGATACTTCTCCAGCGGCTCCAATTGCAGTTCGACGCATCCGTGCCGGAATTCACGCTTTCGGAAGCGGACCATCCTGTTGAGCTCTACTCTTCTTTGTTCCAATCGATGAACGATGTGGATGGACGCGCGATCGGCCGATGCCGAGAAGAATTGGAGGAAGGAGGCTTCCATCCACTT